>CAZPPN010000133.1:0-6070 GCA_964588425.1 uncultured Ruminococcus sp.
ACTCAGACTCGAGGGCGTAGGACGGCTCTGCGAAATCCTTGAACGCTATACTTCCGAGAAAAGCTATCCCGATCAGTTTGCCGCAAAGGTCTATAAAATCGCACATGATCAATCCGGCGGACGCTTGTCGTATATGAAAATCACCGGCGGACGGCTCAGCGTCAGAAGTACCGTCAAATACATTAACGCGGACGGCGAGGAAAGAGAAGAAAAAGTCAGCGGAATCCGCTTCTACTCCGGTGCAAAGTTCGAATCCCGCGACTCTGCTGAAGCAGGCGATGTCTGTGCCGTTCTCGGACTCGAGGAAACTTACGCCGGTCAGGGCCTCGGATGCGAAGAACATTCGTCAGAACCGTATCTCGAACCCGTGCTCACCTACCGTATCGCTTTGCCGAAAGATGCAGATCCGCGTGTTATGCTCGAAAAACTGCGTCTGCTCGAGGAAGAAGAACCGCTTCTGCACCTCGTTTGGAACGAACGCTTCGGCGAGATCCATGCTCAGGTCATGGGGCAGGTGCAGACCGAAGTCCTCGTGAGACTCATATCCGAGAGATTCGGCGTCGATGTAACCTTCGATGACGGACGTATCATGTATAAAGAAACAATCACCGCACCCATCGAAGGCGTTGGACATTTTGAGCCGCTGAGACATTACGCCGAGGTGCACCTGCTTCTTGAACCGCTGGAGACGGGTTGCGGACTGGTGTTCGATACCGCACTCAGCGAAAATGTACTTGAGGGCAACTGGCAGCGACTCATCCTCACACACTTAGAGGAAAAAGCGCATCTCGGCGTCCTCACAGGCAGTCCGATAACTGATATGAAGATCACTCTTGTCGCAGGAAGAGCGCATCTCAAGCATACAGTCGGCGGTGACTTCCGTGAATCCACATACCGCGCGGTCAGACACGGACTCATGTGCGCCGCGGAAAAGGGTAACTGTCAGCTTCTCGAGCCGTATTATTCGTTCAGACTGGAGCTTCCCGGAGAGTGCGTCGGACGTGCCATATCCGATATTCTCGCGCGTGAGGGTACTTTCGAGGAGCATGAAGCTGAGATAGGCACATCGGTTCTGCAGGGAAGAGCGCCTGTGTCAACTATCGGGGATTATGCCGCAGTTGTCGCCGCATATACCCACGGTAAGGGAAGATTCTCGTGCAGATTCGGCGGATACTTCCCGTGTCATAACGCTGACGAGGTCATCTCGGAGTTCGCTTACAATCCCGAGGCTGATATCGACAATACTCCCGATTCGGTGTTCTGTGCGAAAGGCGCGGGCTTTGTCGTTCCGTGGCGCGATGTCAGAGAATATATGCACCTCGAGGGACTTGATCTTTCATCCGACGAGCTCACAACCCTCGAAGAGCTCGAGCCGAGACAGGTTCAGCGGAATATCAATATTGACGAAAAAGAGCTTGAAGCGATCATGGAGCGTGAGTTCGGTCCGATCAGACGTCGTGTTTACGGAGAGGTGAAGGACAGACCGCACACACCTGACGTCAAGCGCGTGAAGTATAAGAAATCGCTGTATATCATCGACGGATACAACGTGATTTTCGCGTGGGACGAGCTGGCGGCGCTGGCTGAGGTTGATCTTGAGAACTCGAGACGGTATCTGTGCGATATTCTCGCCAACTACCACGGCTACACGAAGAAGGAGATCATCGTCGTATTCGATGCGTATAACGTCAAAGGCTCGGTTGAGAGAAAGCTCGACTACCACGGTCTGCACGTCGTGTACACAAAGGAAGGCGAGCTTGGGGACACGTACATCGAAAAGCTGGTAAACGACATCGGGCAGGATCATTCGGTTCGGGTAATCACATCCGATGCGCTGATTCAGCTTCAGGCTGTACGATCGGGCGTTCTGCGTATGTCCGCAAGGGAGTTCAGGGAAGAGGTCCTTGCGGTTGACGAGGAGATTGCGGAGATACTGAAAAAAATTCAGAGTTAAGAGTGCAGAGTGCAGAGTTATTGTGGAATTTATGATCGTTCGATCATAAATTCGTCCTCAACTCTTCACTCTGCATTCTGCACTCTGCACTCTATAAATCTGATCTATCTTGACATTTTTTTTTTTGATGGTATAATATCCGTGGAGATTAAACATAAAACGAAAGGATAGTATTATGAAATTCAAGAGACTTTTGGCATTGCTGCTTGCTTTGCTTATGACTGGTATGACATCGTGTGCGGATAATGCGGATGAGACACAAAACGACGATTCTTCTGCTGTCGAGAGCGTATCTGCTGACGGAGAGGAAACCGAGGATACCTATGTCTACGACTCGCTCGGTGAGAAAAATCTGAATGGCTATGAATTCCGCATCATCAACAAGGATGAGGATGCTCACTTCATTGCGGCTGAGGAAGTCACAGGTGAGGCTGTAAACGACGAGCTCTTCCTCACCAATGAATATGTTGAGAAAAGATTCAACGTGACAATCAATATCGTCGATGTCGGAGATCCTGCCGAGACAGCACGAACAACCGCTGTTGCCAATGACAATGCTTTCGATATCATGATAGGTCATGATGCTTCTACATTCGCCCTCAGTCTTCAGGGAATGCTCTATGATCTCTACGAAGTGCCGCAGTTCGATTTTGACAAGCCGTGGTGGACTCCCAACGCGCTCGAAAACCTCACGATTCAGGGCAGACTCTTTGCGGCATCCAACTACATGAGCTACGCAGGCATCAACATGACCCGTGTGGTTTATATCAACAAAAAGCTCGCCGAAGAGTATAATATTGAAATTCCCTATGACGTTGTACGCGAGGGTAACTGGACTTATGACAAGATGATGTCATACTTCACCGATGTGACCCGCGACCTCGACGGCAACGGCGTAATGGATGACAAAGACAGATATGCTTTCACAGCAGGTTACGAATGCTGGTACTGTATGCAGGAAGCGGTCGGAGTAAATGTGTATAATCATGACGCTGACGGAAACATCACCCTTGAGCTGGATACCGAGCATATCGTCAAGTATGTCGAAAAGCTGAAAGAACTTCTGAACGAGGACTGGTACTGGGATGAATATGCTATGGGTGAGGGTATGTTCGACAAGGGACAGGCGCTGTTCGGATATTCAGATATCGGATACTCGCATGAGATCTACTCAAAGGGCGAGACAGTCTACGGCTTCCTCCCCACACCCAAGCTCGATGAACTCCAGAGCGACTACATCAACTGCGGCACAGACAAGCCGTGGGCAATATCCTGCGCGACAGACGATAGCCGTATTGAGATAATCGGAACGATCTGCGAAGCGATGAGCTGCCGAAACTTCAATAACGTAATCCCCGTATACTTCGAGGGTGCGCTTCAGGCAAGAGCCGCAGACTCCCCCGACGACTCCGAAATGCTCGGCATCATCCGCGACACAAGAACAATCGGTTTCGCGTATGCATATCAGCTTGAGTTGAGCAATATCTATCAGGCGTACGGCACAAGTTCAAAGCTCGCGTCCGGTCTTGCGAAGCTGCAGGGCATGGCTGAAAAGAAGCTCGAGGACGTACTTGAGCAGGTCGATATGATTCCATAACAATAGGAGTTAAGAGTGAAGAGCCCCAGAAGAATTTATGATCGGACGATCATAAATTCCACAATAACTCTGCATTCTGCACTCTGCACTCTTAACTCATAAAACCGTTCCGTCAGGCATATAATCCCACAGCACGAATGAATGAGGTGGTATTATATGCTTGTTTCTTTTGAATACAACAGAGAGCGTGCACTTGAATATGCGAGACGGTGGGCGTTTGACCGCAATCCGCTGTTTGAAAACTATACCGGAATCGGCGGCGACTGCACGAATTTCGTCTCACAGGCAATTTTCGCAGGCTCGTGCGCGATGAACTATACCCCGACGTTTGGATGGTACTATATCTCCCCCACAAACCGTGCGCCGGCATGGACGGGAGTTCAGTTTTTCTATAATTTCATCACATCGAACACAGGCGTCGGACCGTACGGCAGGGAAACCGTCGCAGGTGCGCTCGATATCGGGGATGTCATACAGCTCGGCAACGCGGCAGGAATGTACTACCACACGATGATCGTCACGGGATTCTCACCCGACGGATACTTGATTGCCGCCCACTCAAACGACGCCCTCGACCGTCCGCTGTCATCCTACGATTACTACACGGCGCGCTTCATCAGAATAGAGGGCGTGCGAATCGAGATCCCCGATATGTATCAGCCGGACTGTTTTGACGACTTCATAGCCGGAGAATCGCTGTGAGTGAGGATTTCGTTATAACGGATAAGAAGAGCTGTCCGCTGTAATTGTCGGCTAAGCCGAAAAAAACACTTGACAAAAGGTCGGATTTGGTGTATAATAGTACTCGCTGAGATGTGCAGGGTTATCGAAGCGGTCATAACGAGGCGGTCTTGAAAACCGTTTGAGGGCAACCTCACGTGAGTTCGAATCTCACACCCTGCGCCAAATAAGTCTGATAATTTTGATACCATTGGTATTGAAACTATCGGACTTATTTTTTTGCCCAAACGCCTGTAATTCAAGCGTTTTCAGCGTTTTGCTACTCAGAAATAGTTTCAGCGTAGGTATGAGACACGATTGATTGCAATGCTGGACATCGGATTTATGCCCAAACATAAAGCACGGTGAAACTTTTCTCAGTGGAATAGTTTCACCGTGAACGGAATAGTTTCATTGTCAGAGGAAAAATTTCAGTATGAAATAACCTTACGGGGCTATGGCCCTACCCTCCCGGTAAACCGTATGTGTATAGTAATCTAAAACGATTGTTATATCTTTACCATGAACATTTGTGAAGTAAGAAGTCTGGTCTGCCATACCGATTACCTTGTTAATGTACTTTAAGCCACCGCAGCAATCAAACGAATAGGTAATGCTGATGTGATCAATGTGCCGCTTTACGGTAATATCCAGATCATATAGTTCGGATACCTTAATGGCCGCACTCACAAGTTTCTCATTTTAGCCTTCCGTTCTGGCATAAGTTTGTAGGTGAGGTTACCATATATTTTTTTGATAATTTCTTCGTATGAGGGTTTTGTTTCTGCTGGGTTTTCTGGAAATGCATCATTTGCTTCTCTTAATACTTCCTCTGCATTGATACGAGGATACGTCTTTTCATAAATGATTTCTACGCCCATAAGTTCACCCCTCAATGCGGACAACTGGCACACCGGCCTTTACCGCGTAATCTATCGTGTTCTTTGTGCCACTCTTCTCGCCGTTAAAAACAGCGATTACTCTGGCAGCATGGTTTACCATCCATTCGTTTCGGATCTGGAAACAGGAACGGCTATAGCCTTCACAGACATATTTCACATAGTCCGCTACAGCCAGTATCTCTTTGTACTGTTTTTGCCAATCCTTGCTCCACCCAGATTCAAACCCATCATACGGGCAAGCGCATATCAGTTTAATGTCATAGCCTGCATTCCTAAGTTCGAGAACGATCTGCGCAGCCCATATATCAACACCTCTCGCCATGCCTGTAATAAAGACATTCAATCCGTCGGCAATCGCCTGACGGATTTCCTTTTTCCAAATAACACATAATACCCTTTTCGGCGCGCGTCAGTTTTTCAGGGCGGTGTCCGGTAAAGCAAACCCGATGCATCCGCTTTTCATTTTCTGTCAATTTCGTGTCCTCCACATCTTCCTTTCTAACATTACATCATACCACATATCTATTTGCAATACAACTCGTATGTATTATATTTCTCACCTTGGATGTAAAATAGTTATGAGAAAGGTGGTGATGCTATGGATACGCACGCTCGTCTTCAGCAGTTACTGCGTGAACGTGGTTGGACGGAGTACAAACTTTCAAAAGAGTGCGGTTTGGCACAATCTACAATCGGCAATATCTTTCGAAGAAACACTGTCCCCTCTGTTGCCACTCTTGAGACGATCTGCAAGGGATTCGGCATCACTATGTCACAGTTTTTTGCAGACACCGATATGGTGGAACTCACTCCCGATATGAAAGAACTGTTTGACTGTTGGGTCTGTCTGACACCTGGTCAGAAATCTGCAGCCCTCCAAATGCTCAAAGCCATGAG
>CAZPPN010000134.1:0-6059 GCA_964588425.1 uncultured Ruminococcus sp.
GGCATCGGTGGTATGACAGAACGGATGAGAATTTTTCCGCCATCTCTCCGTCCTCGCTGATGTATGTTCCGTCATGGTACGCGCCGACGAGTGAGGCAAATTTCGGTATGCTGACATTGTTCACGATCAGTACATCCATCAGACCGTCGCTTACGGATGCAAGAGGAACCGAACAGAATCCGCCGCCGCAGAAACGTGAGTTCGCACACGCCGTGAGAAGTATGTCTTTCTCGATCACTGTGTCGGCGGCTGAATCGGCAGCTCCGGAACCGATCGGAACGCATCCTTTGAGAGAGATCTTCGCGCTGATCGCTTTTTTCTTCAGCAGAGTCGCCGCCACACCTGCGATGTATGCAAGCGATCCCTGAAAAGGTGTGGTTTTTTTTATTTTGTAAGTCGCACGGACAACGTCGCAGTCAAATCCTATGTTCATCATATTTGCGAAATAGCGGACATCGCCTCCGCAGGAGACTTTCACGATATCGAGAGGATTCAGCTCAGCCGCCTTGAAGTGCGCGGGATCGTTCATGTATTTGGAGAAATCGTTGCCGCTGCCCTGAGGAATGACGGAAAACGATGCGGTGCGCGCAGATCCTGATAACATGATTCCGCACACAGCCTCGTTCACCGTACCGTCGCCGCCGTAGATGACAGCATGAGCGAACGGATCTTTTGCGAAGAGATCGGATACAAGCTCGGTGATGTGCCCGCGGTGTTCGCTGATGAGAGTTTCGCCGCCTGCTTTTTCGATCGAGCGGAGCGCGGCTTCGTAGTATTTCTGAGCATTTTTTCCGCCGGAATACGGGTTGAGAATGTGAACGGTGCGTCGCTCGCTGACATTCGGTAGGGTAATCTTCACCTCATTCGGAAGTTTGGCTTTCATGGCAGCTTCCTTTCGTTAAATATGTAAAGTCAGTTCTGCTTTCTCACAGACTTGTATTCGTCGTAGAATTTGTAGTACGGACAACCTCTGTCAAGCCCGCTTTTTTCGCGGTAAGCGTCGTCCTCGTCAATGTCGATCGTACATCCGAGCGTCCCGTCGTCGTAGATCACATCATAGTATGCGCAGGTTTCACATTGAGCCGCGCGGGATTTTTTTGAAGTTTTGTTTTTTTCCATAGCCATTTTATTGAATGAATAATTATATAACGAACGATTCGTTTTTACCAATCCCATTTCACCGAAAACGCACGGCGGACGATTCATGAATCGCCCCTACGGGATTGGTTCGTTTCGGTCTGGCGTGCATCCGATTTAATCCAATGATTTTCTGCTCGAAGAGAAGAAAATCTTCCGGGGCTCTGCACTCTTCACTCTTAACTCTTCACTCATTTCCCCTTGCCTTCGCCTCAAGCTCTCCCCGCTCATTCCCGCATTCGCCGCGCATTACTGCGTCAAGCAAAGCTGAGAGTGTGCTTCCGATCGCCTGCCCGCGGAACCCGAGGGAGATCAGATCGTTTCCGCCAAGTGCGAGCTGAGTGAGAGATCTGCATTCGCCGCGCGAGATGATGCACTCTTCTTCGCGGATGATCCGGTCGGCGTCGCTTTTCGTGATGTCCCCCACAGCGCTGAGGAATACGGCGAGGTCGGATGGGAATCCGTCATGCGTGCGCGAGATCAGTTTTTTGATTTCGTATCCGCCGGCGCTTGAGATGAGGTCGCTCCTGTGCTTGATAAAATCGAGTATGCGTCTTTTTTCGTCGCGGGATGTCTTGAGCGAA
Organism: uncultured Ruminococcus sp.; assembly: GCA_964588425.1. GTDB lineage: Bacteria > Bacillota > Clostridia > Oscillospirales > CAG-272 > UMGS1696. The sequence continues at coordinate 1,722 of CAZPPN010000134.1, forward strand.
TCGACGGCGGCGGTGGCTTTGTCGAGCGTGATGTCCGAGAGCAGCAGAGCGCATCTGAGACAGAGATCGCGGTGACCGGGGTAAAGGCGGTCGAGGGATGCGATCCTCTCGGCGGCATTTTTTACATTGTCTTCGCACAGCTCGGGAAGCACGAACGCGATCACGGACGGATATGCGGCGAGGATTTCGGAACAGCTCTGACCGCAGAGAAGTTTGCCCAGCTCCGCCCAGATTCTCTCGCGTGAGATTTTTTCGAGCAGATGCGTGAGTGAGATTACGGCATCGGAGCATTCCCGATCGGGAGTGAAGCCGAGAACCGATGAGAAGCGAAGCGCACGCAGTATTCTCAGCCCATCCTCGGAGAATCGGTCAGCGGCGCATCCCACGCATCGTACTGTCCGTTTTTCGAGGTCATCCCGTCCGTTGTACAGATCGACAATTCCTCTCTCAGGGGAGTAAGCCATTGCGTTGATGGTGAAATCGCGGCGCATGAGATCGTCGGAGAGCTTGTCTGTGAAAGTCACGGAATCGGGATGGCGTCCGTCGTCGTATGTACCGTCAATGCGGTAGGTTGTTGTTTCGATATTCATGCCCTCGCGGACAACTGTGACCGTGCCGTGCTTCAGTCCTGTTTCAACCACGCGGCAATCGGAGAATACCCGAAGCATTTCCTCAGGCAGCGCGTTTGTGGTAACGTCATAGTCACCCGGTGTACGTCCCATGAGATGATCCCGGACGCATCCTCCGACAGCGTAAGCATGGAAACCGCTTTGCTCCAACCGCCCGAGCACGAACTTCACCTGATCCGGCAGGCGCATGATTTCGGCTGTTTGGGGTTTGTTGTCTGACATATATAAGTAATGAAGAGTGCAGAGTTCAGAGTTAAGAGTGCAGAGTTAAGGAAGATTTTAGGATCTGAGATCCTAAAATCCACATCAACTCTGAACTCTGCATTCTGCACTCTGCACTCTCAACTCTCCTTTCTTGCATCCTTCTTTCAGCGGACATATGCTGCAGGCGGGGGCTTTTGCCATGCAGTATTCACGGCCGAACAGAACCATTCTGTGACAGTAGTCCGCCTGTTCTGCTTTCGGTACGATTTTGTCGAGGATTTTCTCAACCTTGGCAGGGTCTTTCAGCGATTCCGGGTAGAAGCCGAGACGCCCGTTTATGCGTATACAGTGAGTATCTGCGACGATTGCAGGCTTTCCGAACACGTCCCCGAGGATGAGATTCGCGATTTTACGTCCGACTCCGGGGAGTGCGAGCAGTTTTTCTTCTTCGTCCGGCACGACTCCGCCGTATTCGCTGACGATGATGCGTGAGAAATCGACGATGTTCTGCGCTTTTGTGTGGAACAGACCGCACGGACGGACGATTTCTTCGACTTCGCTGACGGCAGACTGAGCCATTGCGTAAACGTCGGGGAATTTTTCAAAAAGCGGACGGCAGACGATGTTGACGCGCTCATCGGTGCATTGAGCCGAGAGACGTGCCGCGACAAGCAGCTTCCACGGATCGCCGCCGTATTCAAGTGAGCATATCGCATCCGGATACAGGGACGCGAGTATTTGTGATATTTTCGTTATATCCGGCATGGGAAACCTTTCTTTTGAGTGCAGAGTTAAGAGTTAAGAGTGCAGAGTTAAGGAAGATTTTAGGATCTTTGATCCTAAAATCCACATCAACTCTGAACTCTGCATTCTGCACTCTGCACTCATTCTTCACTCTGCACTCTTAAAGTAGTAGTCGAACACATCGCGTATCGCGTAGCCGGCAGCAGTACCGCCGGAACCCTGCTCGATCACACAGGTTACGACAATCTCCGGATCCTCGAACGGCGCGAATGCTGTCATGATGCCGTTGTCCGACTTGTTTGAGAATACCTGAGCTGTACCTGTCTTGCCGCCGACGGAAACTTCGTAGCCCGAGAAGACCGACGCCGCGGAACCGTTGTCCATAACGCCTTTCATGCCTTCCTTGACGATCGCAAGATTTTCTGCGGATATCTCAAAGCTGTCCACGACCTTCGGCGAGTTTTTGTAGACGATATCGCCTGTGCCGTATTCACGGACTTCGTATAATAAATGCGCGGAGTATCTCTTTCCGCTGTTCAGTATCGTTGAAATGTATGTCCCGATCTGCAGAGGCGTGAAGAGGTTGTCCGACTGACCGATAGCCGCCTGAAGCGTGTCACCGGGACTCCATTTGTCAAGACCGTTGTCGTTTCGGTAATCCGGTCCTGCGAGAATACCTGTTCTCTCCGGAAGCTCGATTCCCGTAGGCTCGCCGAGACCGTAGTGACGCGCGTATTCGTTCATTTTTTCAATAGTCAGAACCCGTCCGACTTCGTAGAAGAAGTAGTTGCATGACTCCTGAATCGCTTCGACTACGCTGATCTTTCCGTGTACCTGTCCCGAGAGAAGATAGATCCAGCATCGCGGAGTGAAGTTCGATGACGCATAGTAGCGGTATTCGCCCTGCGCGTCGATCACGGTGTCTTTGTCGATCGTGCCTTCGGTCAGTGCGGCAAGAGCTACGCCGACCTTGAACGTCGATCCGGGAGCGTAACGTCCGTTGAGCGCGCGGTTCAGATACGGCGAATATTCGTCAACCGAAAGACGGGCATAGTCTTCGTAGAATGTCGACAGATCGTATGTCGGGTATGAACACATCGCAAGAACCTCGCCCGTGTCGCTGTCCTGAGCAACGAGTGCACCTGCCGATGCGTCCTCACCGGAGAGAGGTTTGCCTGATTCTTCGGCTTCCTCGCGGATTTTGAATATGTTCTCAGCCAGAGCTTTTTCGGCGACGACCTGCATATCAATGTCAAGCGTCAGATAAACGTCATGCCCTGCCTGCGGTTCTTTCACAATCTCGGTCGAGATGATGTTGCCGTATGCGTCCTCGGTGATCTTGAGCGTGCCGTCGATGCCGCGGAGATATTCCTCAAATGCGGCTTCCGCTCCGTCAAGACCGACAGTTGCGTCAAGGGAGTATCCGCGTTCGGTGTAGTATTCGACGTTCGACTGGATGTTTCCCACACGTCCGAGAATGTGCGACGCATATCCGGGATAGTTGTATACGCGCTCGGCTTCAACTTCAATGAGGAATCCGCGTGAGTATTTTTCCTCGATCCCCGTGATCACGGCAAGGGATACATCCTCAGCTAAAAGATACGGCTGAACGGATGAGAAACCCGATAGCTCCATATCAAGTCTGAGCGTCAGCAGCCGTGCCGAGAGAGCATAGGTGTAGTTGTAGTAGTAATCGTATTCTTCGTCCTCTTCGTTCCATTCGCGTGAGACGATGCCGTAGCGGTACATGAGCGCACGAGCTTCATCGAATGTCTCGGAGTCCTCTCCCAAGCCCAGCTCATATACGAGTTTTGCGTAACGCTTGCCCCGGGATGTGTCTTCAAATCCTGCAGGCTTGTCAAAAGAGAGTCCGTTCGGCTCTACGGTGATGTCGAGAGAGGACTTGGGTTCGGTGATTTTCGAGGATTCCTTCGTCTTTGCGGTGATCGTGTCCAGCTCAAGGATCATGTCGTTCAGCTCAGCTTGTGACGAGGGCTTTGTGGAATAATCGAGATAGATGTCGTATGTATAATCATTTGTGACGAGCGGTTTCCCGTTTCGGTCGAAGATCTCGCCTCTCTGTGCGCGTATAGTTTCGTATCGGGTAAAATAAGCGGTCGGTGTGGACATGGTGTAATAGTCCTGCCCCGAAACCTGCAGATAGAGAAGTCTGCCGACATATACGCAGATTATGAGTATGTATATTCCCGCAAGAGCTGCGAGGCGTGTTATGTTATCTCTTTTTCTCATTTTTTCTCCCAAAGGCATAAAGAGTGCAGAGTGCAGAGTTTCCTCAATTCTTCATTCTTCATTTTTTCATTCCCATCGTATGTACGGCGCTGTCCGGGGGTATGTGTGCCGGAGACGCGCCGGGGGTTATGACTCGTTTTTTCTGAGTGACGCTGCAAGACGTCGGCGGAGTCGTATATCTGAGAGAGTGCGCGAAATTTTCAGAAGCAGAAGAAAGGATACAGCCGCAATGAGGAGGATCATCATCCCAAGCTCCACATCGAAGCCGACATCTATGTGAAACAGCTCGGCATCGGGGGTGTCGCGGCGGAAGTAAACGTCTTTCATCAGAAATTTTTTTCGCACAAGAACAGGGTTGTCGGATTTGCACTGATCTATGGCATGGGTCAGCTTTTTTGCGTCAAGATTTTTCGCAAACGATTTTGCCATTTTTCAGATTTCCTTTCATATGTGCAGCGAAACTTTGTTATTGAAAAGGCTACACTTATTATTATAACAAAAAAAGTGTATG
>CAZPPN010000135.1:0-5978 GCA_964588425.1 uncultured Ruminococcus sp.
GTTCGCGGAATGTCCGGTGTCGGCAGGTCGGATGTGTTTTCCGCGCGGTCAATGGCTGAGATGATCCGGTCGGCGTTCGATCTGATGAATTTCTCGATCACATCAAGCGGAACGCGGCGGTTGGCTGAGACATAAACCGATCCGTCACGGCGCACACGCAGATTGACGTTCTTCACCGATTTGCGCTCGAGCGTGCAGATGATATCTCGCCCGTTGTGGGAGATTCTGAGTTCTTTCAATCTGTTATCCTTTCGTGAGTTTTTCTTTGATTATATCACACAGATTTCCCGTTTTCAAGATGCTCGGAAAAATTGATATGCAGTTGACAGTGTATGAAATTTATGCTATACTCACCTTGAACACAATAAAATAAATCAGGGGGATTTTAACTATGATCCGCATATCTGAAAACATCATGACAGTCGAAACCAAAACCCAATCCGCGATTCTCAGTGAAGGCCGTTTTGTGTCGATTATAAGCAAGCTTGACGGTGAGAGATATCTGCATGATCCCGATTATAATTCGCGTCTGCACCCCATCCAGCTTGTCTACCCGATGAAGAGGATAAGTCCGCTTGGCAAAATCGGGGAAGTACGTGTGGAGTACACTCAGTACAGCGATACTCTTGTTGTTATCTCCTATTTCGGATGGTTCGGACACGGCGAGATGACTGTTGAAGAAGATCCCGAAAACGGGGATATATGTGTTACGCCGTCTGTTCACACAACCCGTCCCGGGCTGAAAGCATGCCGTTTTTCGATGTTCGGTCTGAGAGAAGATCTGTATGCAACAATTCCGTTTATGCAGGGTGTTCGTGTGCCGCTTGACTCCGATATTCTCCGCACACCGAAATTCCAGCATCTTCCGTATCCGTCTAACTGGGAAGATAATTTTGCCGCATTCGGTAATGAAACCGGCGGATTCTGGTTCAGATGCGAGGGCGCAAGATGCCGTCACAAATATTTGCATATCGGTTCGGAAGACACACCGTATGCTTTCTCCGTTGACGCTGAAAACTTCGGCCCGTTTGACGATCTGATGAGCGCCGGCGGTTTGACATGGCGTATTAATGTGTACAGCGGAGACTGGACAACTCCGGTTCTTGCATACCGAAAAATCCTTCAGAAAGATCCTGCATGGACAAGAGCCGCGGCAACTTTGCCCGACTGGTTTGACGATCTGCGTCTTGCAGTGTCATGGTGCCCGACAGATACGGAATTTCTCGACGGCATCAAAAAATATATAGATCCAAAGAAAGTTGTCGTTCATGTACCGCATTGGCGCAAGTATGAATATGACCAGTGCTATCCCGATTTTACGCCGTCCGATAATGGTAAAAAGTTTATTGAGTACGGAAGAGAACTCGGATTCCACATGGCTCCGCATTGCAACTCTCTTGAAATAGATCCCTCGGTTCCCGAGTTTGAGCTTGTGCGCGATTTCCGTTACCGCGATGCCGATACACGCGATGCATTCGGATGGGGCGTCGGACCGAACGGATTCCTCGGAGTACCCGAAGACGGTGCGGCACTTCGCGAAAACCGCCGCTACAATGTCATGACAAAAATCCATCCCGCACTTCCCGCGTGGCAGAATCTTCTTTGTAAAAATGTAAAAGCGGCGATAGATACGCTTCACGTAGATGCAATGTTCCTCGATGTTTCGCTTTGTATGTGGAATATTACACAAGGCATTGTAAACGGCAAAACTGTCATGGAGGGTATGGAGGAAGTTTTCACCCGTATTTATAAAATCGGCGGAATTACGCTCGGCGGTGAGGGCATGGATGAAATGCTTCTTTTCCAGCACTTTGCACAGGGACATTCTGCATATATCGGTAAAAACGAACGCGAAATGATCGATCCGTCATACTATGTGCCCGTCAACCATCTGCTGTTCGGCGATCTGTGCCATATAATCGGGTACCACGGAGGCGGACGTGACGAGATCGGATACGCAAAGCAGGTACAGTGCGACCGCAACCGCGGATTCCTGCCTACGCTGATCTGCGATTCATGGGAAGACCTGGAGCGTCCCGGATCTGTTGCGCGTCAGATCATCGAGAGTGCATTGTCAAATAAATGATTCAGAATAATATAAATGGAGTAAAAAATGATCACATATATCTCAAAGGAACAGCCGCAGTACAAAGCGAATCTGCATTGCCACAGCACATTGTCCGACGGAAAACTCACGCCCGAAGAGCTGAAAAAAGCGTATAAGGATCACGGATACTCGATCCTTGCCATAACGGATCACGAAAGACCGCACGATCATTCGGCAATGTCCGATCCCGATTTTCTTATGCTGACAGGGTATGAAGCGTATATCCGTCCCGATAAAAACGCGGCGTACAACCCGTATCAGCCCGAGGTACATATCAATCTTTTCGCGCGCGATCCGCATAATATTTCATATGTAAACTTCAACAGACCGTACTGCAAGTATATCAAGGATGAAGCCGAAATCGAAGCACTTGAGAAAGTGGGTTCCGATGATGTGCGCGAATATACTGCCGAATATGTCAACCGCTTTGTTGAGACAGCGATCGAAAACGGCTACCTCTGCGCGCATAATCATGCCGTGTGGTCGCTCGAAACTCATGAGCAGATCGCAGCTTACCGCGGATTTTTCAGTATGGAAATGTGCAACTGGAGCGCACACCTTGATGGCAGATTTGAATACAACGCGGCACTTTACGAACGACTGCTCAGAGAAAGGCAGAGAATTTTCGTCCACAGCGCGGATGACAACCACAACGGAGCTCCGCTTGATTCGCAGTACAGCGATTCCTTCGGCGGCTTTGCGATGATCATGGCGGATGAGCTGACATATCCATCAGTCATTGACGCACTTGAAACGGGAAATTTCTATTCGTCAATGGGACCCATGATCCGCGAGCTTACTTTCGACGGCAGCCATGTCCATATCGAAACCGATCCCGTACAGCAGATCACGATGCACCTCGGCGGAAAGAAGAGACCGTGCGTGATCGGTACAGCGGATTCCCCTGTAACGTCTGCCGACTTTGATATCCCAGTAAATGCACCGTTCGTCCGTCTCTCGGCGTATGATTTCAGCGGAAGATTTGCCGATACACGCGGATTCTTCCGTGATGAGCTCGGTATATAGAATGGCAAAATATTCCCGTACCGTATTGAAGAATGAACCTGATTGTGATATAATTTACATTAATATATAAGGCGGAAATCTTATCCGCATAATAAAGGAAATTCAATCATGAAAGTTGTATTGCAGAACCTGACTAAAAAATTTCCGAGCCGGTCGAAAAAATCACCCGGGGACGTGATCGCGGTAAACGATTTTTGTTTCGAAATCCCCGACGGAAAACTGATCGGTCTGCTCGGTCCATCCGGATGCGGAAAGAGTACAACGCTCAATCTCATCTGCGGACTCCAGAAGCCGACATCGGGCAAGATTTACTTCGGCGATGACGATGTTACCGATCTTCCGCCGGAGAACAGAGGCGTCGGACTTGTGTTCCAGAATTACGCTCTCTATCCTCATCTGACGGTAAAGCAGAACATTACATTCCCGCTTGAAAATCTCAGAGGAAAAGATAAGCTCTCGAAAGCTGAAATGGACGAAAAAGCACTCAGAATCGCCCGACTTGTCCAGATCGACGGACTCATGGAAAGAAAACCCGGTGAGCTCTCCGGCGGTCAGCAGCAGAGAGTTGCCATCGCACGAGCCCTCGTGAAGATGCCGAAAGTTCTGCTCCTCGACGAACCGTTGTCAAACCTTGACGCTCGTCTCAGACTCCAGACGAGAGAAGAGATCAAGCGAATCCAGAAAGAGACAGGCATCACAACTGTTTTCGTAACGCATGACCAGGACGAAGCAATGAGCATTTCCGATATGATCGTTGTTATGAAGCTCGGCGTTGTTCAGCAGATCGGCAAGCCGCAGGATGTGTACGACGATCCCGTGAACCTCTTTGTCGCGAAATTCCTCGGAACTCCTCCTATCAATGTGTTCGACGGTGAGATCCGCGGCGGAAAACTGATGATCGGTGACAGCGCCGTTCTCGATGCCGGTGATACCGCAGACTGCAAAGTAACCGTTGCTGTCCGTCCCGAAGGATTCATACCGGATGAAAACGGTCCGCTTGTCTGCTCGATGGACAGACTGGAAGTCATGGGCAGAGATATCAGCATCGTTTCCACACACCCGGCATCGCAGAATCCCGTTATCCGCTCGATCATCAGCGCAGAGAACAAGACCGATCCCGATGCCGACGAGGTCAGATTCAGCCTCAAGCCGCAGAAGGTGTTCGTTTTCGCAAAAGATACCGAAGAACGTATCATGATCGGTTAATCGTTTGGAGGAAACTATGGAAAACAAAAGCGCAAAAGGCTGGCTGTACCTGCTTCCGGCGATCCTGTTTCTCGGGATTTTTATGGTATATCCGCTGATCGACGTGTTTATCTACTCGTTCGAGGAGGGATATAATTCCGCGTCTCAGACATACAACGGAGTCGGTCTTTACAACTATTCATATATACTGCACGATCCGTATTTTCTTCAGGCTTTGAAGAATACATTCATCCTCGTTGTCATAACGGTTCCGCTTTCAACCGGGATCGCTCTCCTTATCTCGGTCGGACTCAGCTCTATCCAAAAACTGAGAAACCTCTTCCAGACCGTGTATTTTCTCCCTTATGTCACCAATACCCTCGCAGTCGGTCTCGTTTTCATGATCCTTTTCAAGAAAACCGCGTACACCGACGGACTTGCAAACCTCATCATCGGAATGTTCGGCGCAGGACCGATCGACTTCATTGACGGACCGTACTGGGCGAAGATGTTCGTGCTCTGCTTCTATACGATCTGGGTGGTCATGCCGTTCAAGATTCTGATCCTCACAAGCGCACTCGCGTCAGTCAAGCAGGACTACTACAACGCCGCACGCATCGACGGAACTCCGAGATGGCGAGTTTTTACGAAAATCACACTCCCGATGATCTCCCCGATGCTGTTCTACCTTATCATCACAGGCTTCATCGGCGCGTTCAAGGCGTACAGCGATGCCGTTGCTCTTTTCGGAACAAATCTGAATGCGGCGGAGATGAACACCATCGTCGGATATGTCTACGATATGCTCTACGGTGACAGCGGTGGTTATCCGTCTTATGCATCCGCGGCGGCGATCGTTCTGTTTGCGATTGTGCTGACCATTACGGTAATCAATCTCCTGATCAGCAAAAAGCACGTTCATTATTAATGGGGAGGGCATAATGGATAAAACGACAAATTTTGAAAAAATCGAAAGATCAGCCAGAACCCGCAAAACAGTTCTGAACGTGGTCATTTACACATTCCTTGCTCTCTGGGCAGTTATGGTTCTGTTCCCGTTTTACTGGATGATCCTGACTTCGGTAAAAAGCTACGGATCATACGCATCCGAGTACGTACCGAAATTCTTTACACTCTCCCCGACGTTTGAAAACTACGCCGACGCATTCACAGCGGTTCCTCTCGGTCAGTATTTCCTCAATACTATAATCTTCACGCTGGCTACAACGGCAATCATGCTGATCGTGATTATACCTGCGGCGTTTGCATTCTCAAGACTTGAGTTCAGGGGAAAGAATACGGTGTTCACGCTCTTCCTCGCGCTTATGATGATCCCGAACGAACTGGTTATCATCACCAACTATCAGACGATCACCGCATGGGATATGCGAAACACTTTCTGGGGACTTATCCTGCCGTCAGTTACATCGGTGTTCTATATCTACCTGCTGAAAGAAAACTTCGCCCAGATTCCCGATGAGCTGTACTACGCGGCAAAGGTCGACGGCACATCCGATTTCAAATATCTCATGCGCGTTATGCTCCCGATATCAAAGCCGACTGTTATAACAATAACGATCCTCAAGATCATCGAATGCTGGAACTCCTACGTGTGGCCGAGACTTATCACCGACGATCAGGCGTACTACCTCGTGTCAAA
>CAZPPN010000136.1:0-5976 GCA_964588425.1 uncultured Ruminococcus sp.
CGAACTCGGTTATGATACTGTTGTGATTTTCGGCAATCCCGCAAATTACGTCGGCAGAGGTTTTGTAAGCTGCAGGAAGATGAACATCTCTCTCGGTGACGGTATTTTCCCGACTGCGCTTCTTGTCAGGGAGCTGATCCCCGGTGCGCTGGGCAGCAGAAACAGGAAGTATATCGAAAGTACTGCGGCTGAATGCTGTGCCGATACTGATGCTGTACTTGCCTTTGACGCGCAGTTCACGCCGAAGGAAAAGCGTCATATGCCGTCACAGGAAGAATTCTATATTTACAGCCATTCCTGTGTAGTGCGTTAAACTAAAAACGCCGATGAGGTTTCATTAGCTGATTCCTCACCGGCATTTTTGTTATTTAGATTATGTACACTGACCACTCAGCTCTTTCGCCTGATCTCACGCATAACGCGGATAAGAAGAAACATACCGAGTACAGCGGAGAGCATATTCACTCCCACAAAGTTCAGCCATATGCCGCTCAATCCGAGACCCCACAGCACAACGAGCATGAGAACGGGAAAAACAAGCGCTGTGGCTACCGATACGATCGTTGCAAGAGCAGGCTTTTCGATTGCGCTCAAAAATCCCTGAGTTGTGACAACGAACCATCTGAACAGGTACGCAAAACAGAAAAGTCTGATCGCGCTTGTTGATTCTTCAAGAAGCAGGGCATCTTCTGCGTTTGCAAACAGAGACGCAACCGTACCCGAGAAGAAGAACAGAATTGAGGTTGACACAAGCCCTACGGTGGCTGTTCCGATATACGCGCATTTCACTATTTTTTTGACTCTGCCATAATTTTCCGCGCCCCAGTTATATCCGATTGCAGGTGCGAGTGAGTCACTGATACCGTACAGAAGCGGCCAGCAGAGATCGCTCGAATACATAAGAACCGCATAAACGGCAACCGCTGTTGTTCCGCCTCCCTCGCCCCATGTCTGCACGCCGAGAGTCATCAGTGAGATATTCATAAGAATTGATGTGACTCGTCCGGAAATATTGCTCAGAAAAACAGGTGAACCGCAGGCGGCAATCTCCCTGAACATTGACAAATGGAACCTCGGCTTTGTGAACTGAAGCAAAGTTTTGCGGCGAATAAACGGAATCATTGCGGCTACTGAACACAGGCACATTGAAATCGAGGTTGCAAGCGCCGATCCGACAACATCCATCTCAAGACCGATCAGGAAAAATGTCAGCAGCCCGAGCGTTGCAAGATTCGAGGCTACATTGATCACCATGCTCGTTTTGACATATCCGCTGATGCGCAGGTAGTTGTCCATCGCAAAAAATATTGACGCAAGAGGACTGCACAGCGCACAGGTACGGAGATATCTTACCGACGTCTCGAGAAGAACATCGTCAGCACCCATCATTCTGCAAAGCGGCTTTGCTGTCAAAAACATCACGGTACCCATGATTACGGCTGTAATGAAGATCATAATAACTGAGCACGAAAAGACATTGTTTGCCGTTTTGCTGTCTTTTTTTCCGAGCGCAATTGATATCGGTACCGATGCGCCGACACCAATCAGATCGGCAAGCGAGAAGTTGATCATAACGAGAGGCATCGCAATATTAACCGCCGCAAATGCTCCCTCACCGAGCTTCTGACCGATAAAAGCGCCTTCGATGATGCTGTATATCGACATTGCGAACATACTGACCATCCCAGGAAGAGCTACGATAAAAAACAGTTTCCACGGCGTCATCGAGGCATACATGGTTTCGGTATCACGTTTCATTCTGTCATGTCCTCCGCATACCACGCTTCGATATATGCCGCAAGCGCAGGTATCAATGTCTTGATTTGTCGGTCGGTCGTATTTATACAAAACTCATATTCGGATGCGTCACCCCATTTACGATCGGTGAACATCCTGCGGTATGAGGATCTGCGTTTGTCAATTTCACGGCATTTGCGGAGTATTTCCTTATCGCTCAGATTTTCATCCGCTTCCGCACGGGATCTGCATCTTGCCAGCTTTGCGGATTCATCGGCGCACACGAAAATACGGAAAGGCTTGAGATCTGCAAGAATCACATCAGCGGCTCTTCCCACAATCACGCAGTCACCGTCAGCGGCTAACTTTCTGATGATCTCCTGTTCGGCAGACATGACCTGTACAGTCTGAAGCATAACGTAATTCGTACGGCAGAATCCGCGTGCGATAGTTGTCGGATAAAATGCACGGATATCCATTTCCGAACGGTTTGCGACATAGGTTTTGTCGAGCTTTTCTTTTTCAGCCACAAGCTCTATGATCTGCTGATCGTAGCACGGAATCCCGAGAGCATCGGCGAGACGTTTTCCAAGCTCACGGCCTCCGCTTCCGAATTCACGGCTTATTGTTATTATTTTCATATTGTTTTCCTTTTGTTTTTCCTTTCTTCCCTGCCTCGCTGATGCCGATGTACAGTGTACCTGCGGTGAACAGAATTCCCATGATGAAAAACCACGGCAGGCTATGCATAAGACCGAGGTAAACAACAGCGGTAAGGCAGTAGACATACATCGCAAGCCAGAAAATGAGCATAGGTATATCCCACTTTTTCACGCAGACCGGCCGGAGACCGATCTTCACAGACTGACGGATGATCAGCGCCGCGGAAGTCAGCCATATAATCGAGAACACAATGCACGCAAACCAGTCGTCTGTCAGCGCGTTTGCGTATCAAGTCAGCGAGCATGACTGCCACAATTATATAGCACATCAGCTCAAATGAGTTCAGCCAGTTCATATTCGTCCTCCGTTCTGTCTGATTCTGTCAGATTTATTTCAGCACCATCCGTATCGCCCAGAGCTGCATTCTCTTCGGCAGTATGTTCAGAAGAAGCAGGAGCGGATTCCGATTTATTCTGTACGCGAATGACGGATTGCGCTTTGTGAGAATGTGTACAGCTTTCTCCGCAATTTTCTCCGGTGGAATACATCTCGCTTCAACACGGTTTACGATCCGTCTGAACCGATCGGCGTTGCAGGTGTAAAGCTCGGTATTTCCGCAGAATCTGTCGAGCGCTTCGGTTGAAACCCCGAGCATTCCCGTATCCACCGCACCGGCACGCAGTACCGATACTTTGATCCCCAGAAGCTGCAGTTCCATTCGAAGCGAGTATGCGTATTTATCAAGGGCGCTTTTGGTCACAGCATAAATCCCCGTAAACGGAAGCGGATCAAGAGGGGCAAGCTCACTTGTGGTGATAAGTATCCGGCTGTCTTTTCCAAGAAGCGGCATAAATGTCCTGTTGATGAGAAACGCACCGTACAGATTCACATCGAAAATACGTCTGAAGCTGCCGCTGTCCATCTCGGCAAGTGAATCGAGCATATATATTCCCGCAAAATGGACGATTGCGTACAGATTGTCGGTATGGCTGAGAACAGTCTCAAATGCGGCTTTTACGCTCTCCTCTGAGGTGATATCCGCTTCGATCGGGATTATGCTGTCTTCTGCTTTGCCGATATTTCTGTCGAGGGCAAAAACGCAGAATCCTCTGTCCGACATAGCACGTACCGCAGCACGCCCCATGCCGCCGTATGCGCCTGTTACAAGTATGTATTTCACGTGTTATTCAAAAGCTCCCTCTCGATCAGATTGACCATAATTCCCGTATTCAGCTTCATTGCATCCTCGGGATAGATCGACGGCACGTTTCCGCGGTAGAATTTCTCACGGAAGTACCTTTCCGCATCATCATGCGATCCGCCGTTCTGAAGAATTCTCACGATCTCATCCGCTGTTTCAACTGCATTCTTCCGCCCCTCCGAGAGATAGAATGATGTCTTTTCTCCGTCAAGCAGTCCGTAGTGCGGAAGAACGATATTTTCGATCCCAAGCTGTTCCGCCTTCGATATAGAATCAAGCGCCATCCGGTAACCGACAAGGTATGACGGTACAACGATATCTCCGCCGTCGTACACACCGAGTGTTTCCGTTCCGAGCAGGAGCTTCTCCGACGCAAGATAATATCCGACGGAGCATTTTGTATGTCCGGGCAGATCGACAACTGTGAATTCCATGTCCCCCGCACAGACGATATCTCCGTCTTTTACGGGAATATCGACACGGAGCTCGTCTATCCGATCCTCATATTCCGGAACTCCGCACTGCACGGCAAATTTTCTGTCGAGATCACGCATGACGGCACGTGCGGTAGGTTTGGCAAAAATCTTCACGGCATATTCACCGGCTATTACTTTCGCATCGGGATAGCGCGCGCAGATATAAGGCGATCCTGCCGCGTGGTCGTAGTGGGAATGTGTGAGCAATATATAGTCAAGCGGTCTGTCACCGAGGATTTTTCTTATGTTCTCCGCCACCGCATATCCCGTGAAAGCGAAACCTGTGTCGTACAGAACGGCTGTTGTTCCGTTGTCGACAAGAAATGCGCTGTCGCCTGGATGTGAACGGACATCTGTGATTTTTAGCTGCATATGGGTCTCCTATCTTATTATTCGGTTAAATTATACCACGCGGCGGCTGTTTTGTAAAGCGCAGAGAATCGGAAAATAAATACCTCTGTAATATTACTACGAAAAACAAACAAAACCTCCCGTAATCTGCGGCTGCCGCATAAATTATCGGGAGGATTTATGTTATTATCAGTTTTCCGTACGCTTTATGATATTTTCCTGAAGCGGTTCTGCCAGCTTGATGAAATACTCGCTGAATCCGCCGACACGGACTATCAGATTCTTGTGGTTTTCGGGATTCTTCTGTGCATCAAGAAGATCTTCACGCGAGAGTACATTGATCTGGAGAGTCTGACCGCCGTTTGCAAAATATGTCTCGGCAAGAGCTGTGAATGCTTCTCTTCCCTCTGGTTTGCAGAACTGTGACTTGAGGAATTTCATCTGAAGCACATTTCCGCTTGTCGCAAGATACTGATTTCCGCGCATTACGGAATTGAGCAGGGCTGTCGGACCGCACACATCATTGCCGGGAGTTGCACCGATCGAATCGGCAAGCAGTTTTCCGCCTCTCTTTTTACCGTTGGGAAGTGCGCCGCAATGGAATCCGTAGTTCGGTGCTCTGTGGAATGTACTGCATCCGACACCGTAGACGCCGCCGCGGTAGGTCTTTTTCGTCTTGAAATATCTGTAAATATGATCGGTGATTTCGGCATAGATCGTATCAACCTCATCAATATTGTTGCCGAATTTGTCGTATCCGGAGAAATCTCTGTAAAGCTCATCGTATCCTTCGAAATTCTTTAAGAGTGCGTCGATCAGTTCTTTCATCGAATACTTCTTTGTGTCATATACGAAATGCTTGATCGCAGCAAGGCTGTCCGCTGTATCTGGGAGACCTTCCGTGAGAACCTGTCCGTGACCGTAGATCGGGCCTTTGTTCTTGTAGTCGAGACCTTTTTCGATGCATCCCTGCACCATGATCGATTTCCACGGGTTCGGTGCTTCTTTGCCGAATATTTCCTGAGCCTTGTTGGATGTCTCGGTGATATAGTCTGCCATGTATTCGATCTGCTTTTTGTACGCAGCCATCAGCTCGTCAAACGAAGTAAATTTCTCGGGATCGCCTGTGTCGGGAGCAAGCTGTTCCATTGAGAACTGACACTCGCCGCGGAACAGAGCAAATTCCAGCGCCTTGATAACGCTTATTTCTCCGTCCTCAAGACCCATGTGTGATTTACCGAAAATGTCGATCTGATTGCATCCGTTCATGCAGTAGAGATGTGCGTCAGACGGCGGAATTCCTATCGCTTCAAGCGCGGTGCATACCGAGAGGTCGTTATAGATCGCAGGCATACCGATACCTGTGGCAAGTGTGTCAACTGCGGAATCCCAGAGTTCTTTCGGTGTATTCTTATTCACGCGCGTCGTAGAAATCTTCCCGATCGTTGTGTATCTTTCTGAATCTCGCGATCTTTTCTCTGATACCGTTTGTACCGACACGAAGAAACATCTCGTAATCGGGGTTCGAATGTCCTCCGCCGGCAGCCC
>CAZPPN010000137.1:0-5967 GCA_964588425.1 uncultured Ruminococcus sp.
ACTGTATCTCAGGTAGTCGGATTCCTTGAACGCTCACCCGATCTCTTCGAGAGAATCCGCGGCATTTTCGCAAAGAAAAACGAAGAAAACAACATCTGACAACACTCTCAGTTTATTCATCGGATAACTGTGCCGTTTTCGCGTAACAATATTCGTGAAAGAATATTCCGTCATGTCATATTCGGGCGGAATTATTTGAAAGGCACATTTCATGATGAAAAAACTGATAAAAATACTCTCCGCTCTTCTCGTCTCAGCCGCTGTTATGCCTGGCTATGTCTGTGCTCTGACTGATGTTTCGGCGCAGTCTGCCGTGCTGATCGAGATGTCGACAGGAGATACGATTTACGAAAAAAACGCCCATTCCCGGCTTCCGATGGCGAGCACGACAAAGATCATGACAGCCGTCACCGCTCTCGAGCATGGCGATATCACAAAAATAGTCTCTGTCAATCCCTCTGCCTGCGGAGTTGAAGGATCGAGCATATATCTCACAGCAGGAGAGGAGCTGACTCTTGAAGAGCTTCTCTATGCCGTTATGCTTGAAAGCGCTAACGATGCGGCTGCCGCTGTTGCTTACGAAATCTCGGGCAGCATTGACGATTTTGCCGCGCTGATGAACGAAACTGCCGCAAAAATCGGGCTGACTGACACACACTTCACCAATCCGCACGGACTTGATGACGAAGAACACTACACGACTGCCGCAGACCTCGCAAAGCTGACAGCATACGCAATGGGTAACCCCATGTTCAGAAAGATCGTCTCAACACAGAAAAAATCCATTCCGCTGAACGGTGATGAAGGTACACGTGTTCTCGTCAACCACAACAAGCTCCTGCGGCTCTCAGACGATGTTGTAGGTGTCAAGACGGGTTTCACCAAGCGAAGCGGAAGATGCCTTGTGTCAGCTGCTGAACGTGACGGAGTAGGTGTGATTGCCGTGACATTAAATGCGCCTGACGACTGGAACGATCATCTTGCGATGCACGAGATGGGCTTTTCCGAATATTCCTCAGTCACCCTTGCGGATGTCGGAGAGATTGAAGTGAAAATCCCCTGCACGCTTGCCGATGACGGATATATTACCGCATCAAACAAGGATCCGCTCACGGTCTGTCTGCGAAACGGTACCGAACACAACTGTGTGATCGAAGCTGAGCGGCTGATAATTCCGCCCGTGCATGAGGGTGATGTTGTTGGGCAAGCGGTTTACTATGCAGGCGACAGACGTCTCGGAGAGGTTCTGCTCTATTCCTGCGATACAGCAGAGCCGATTGAAGACACACGCTCCCTCGGTGAAAAAATACTCGATAAATTCGGATTAAGAATTGACTAATGGAAAAAATAAGACTTCAAAAATTCATAAGCGAATGCGGGATCATGTCAAGACGTGCCGCTGAAGCTGAAATTACTGCCGGACGGATCAGAATTAACGGCATCACCGCGTCGCTCGGGGATAAAGTTGATCCGGAGAACGACACAGTTGAGTACAACGGAAAGATAATCGGCAGATCAGGCGGGGATAATACTCGCCGCAATACTTATATTCTGCTCAACAAACCGTCCGGATATGTCACAACGATGAAAGATGAGCAGGGCAGAAAAACCGTCGCTGATCTTCTCTCCTCACTCGGCAGAAGAGTTTATCCGGTCGGACGTCTTGATATGTACTCTGACGGTCTGCTTCTCTGCACCGACGACGGCGAGCTGACAAACAGAATCACGCACCCCTCTCATGATGTGGCTAAAAAGTATCTCGCGACGATCACTTCCCGACTGACGGATGAGGATATCGAAAGCTTAAAAACTCCGATCGAGCTTGACGGATATATGCTGAGAGAATTCGGAGTGGAGCTTATCGAATATACAAAAGCCGGAAACGCCAACGCGACTGTGGTTCGTTTTACGCTGTACGAGGGCAGGAACCGCGAAATCAGAAGAATCTGCGAACACCACGGATACAGGCTCGCAAGGCTGACGAGAGTTTCGATAGGAGAACTCACAATCGACGGAATCGCATCGGGCAAGTGGCGTCATCTTACCGAGAGCGAGATCGAATATATAAAATCAATTTAATTTAATCATAAAGAGGCAGATATGTTTCAGGTACAGCCCGTTCGCTCCAAGGAACTTCAGGCTCAGATAGCAGCTCTTCTCGGATGCGAATTTCACGAAAACACATATGCGTTCTTTGCAGGAGAGCTTGCTGAGGATGCCGCAACAATCACATCGGTCATCGGAATGTGCCAGTTCACTTTCGATCCCGAAAAATCAGTTATCAAATCAATCGCCCATGCGCCCGGTGCGGAAAAAGACGAAGCTGTATTCATCCTCGCGAGAACGGTTATGAACTCGGTTTACAGAGCTGAGATTCCCATCATCGCAATAGAAGAGACCGCGGCTGACATGGATTTCATCAAAGCTCTCGGCTTCCGCGATGTTGATGGAGAGCTGAAGATAGATCTGAAGAAATTCTACCGCTCACCGTGCCACTACAACGATGACTTAAAGAAAACAACCGAAGAATAAACAAAACTGCCTGTTCAATGATTCAGCTTCGTTTACCTGAAGAAATCATCTAACGGGCAGTATTTTTATTTATTCTTATGTGTCACACGAACACTGCATTCGGCTGAAACTACAAAATACTTGGCTTCATTCGCAGGAATCGAAGTCTTTTTTGCGTTTTTGCCGTCTGTAAGCGAACGGACCTTTTCCGAGAATTCAATGCTGACTGTACCGCATCGGCACGCGCAGACAATGATTCTCTCGCCGCCGCTGTAAGGTTCGCGGGAATATACGATGTAATCGGGCGAAATTTCGAGAAGTCTGAACAGACCGTCACGGAATACTTCATTATCGCGGCGGATATTTCCGATCGTTCTGTAATGTGAAAGAAGCGTCTGAGCCATGGTGTCGTCAGCGGATTTCTTCCACGGATACGGCTTTCTGCAGAACGGATCGCGGTAGCCTTCCATGCCGATCTCGTCTCCGTAGAACACGCACGGAACTCCCGGCAGTCCTCCGATAATCGAGAATGCGAGTCTGAGACGTTTTGCCGCAGTTTCCTTTTCCTTGTCACTCAGGCATAGTGTGGACAGCTCCTCATTTGTTTTATCGGAATAATTCTGCCCCGAGAGGATTGTGAAGATACGTTCGGTATCATGTGTTCCGAGGAAATTCATGAGATTATCTGACGAGCACTTCGGATATCTGCGGTATGTTCCCTCGGTATACTGTCTGAGAAGATCGCAGTTTCCGTTCTTCACGTATTCGATCACGGCATTACGCAGGGGATAGTTCATAACCGAGTCGAGCTGACGTCCGCGGAGATAGCTTCGTCTGTAACCGTAGCTGACCTTATCGGATGCGTCTTCCCACACTTCCCCGATGATAACGCCGTCGGGATTTTTTTCCTTAACGGCAGATCTGAGATCAACGAGAAAATCTTCGGAAAGCTCATCGGCAACGTCAAGTCTCCAGCCGGAAACACCCGCTTTCATCCACTTGTCAATAACCTCGCCGCAGATGAAACCGCGGTACTTTTCATTTGAGCTGTCGACTCGCGGCAGAATCTTGACACCCCACCAGCATTCGTACTCATCGGGATATTCTCTGAACATATACCACGGGTAATACTCCGACTCCTCCGACTGATATGCGCCGACTGAATCTTTGTATGTTCCGCGTTTGTTGAAATACACACTGTCGTCCCCTGTATGATTGAAAACACCGTCGAGGATGACATTGATGCCGCGCTCTTTGGCACACTCACAAAGCTGTCTGAGAGCCTCATCGCCGCCGAACATGGGATCAACGTGAAGATAGTCGCCTGTATCGTACTTGTGGTTAGAGTAAGCCTCAAAGACCGGTGAAAGATATATAGTTTTCACGCCGAGTGACGCGATATAATCAATCTCGTCAGCAATACCGCAGAGATCGCCGCCGAAGAAGACGTTGTTGGAAACCTCAGCGCCGGGATATTCGCCGTACTGAGGAATTCCGCCGTCCCAGTCTTTGTCCAAAACCGCATTGTCACACACGGGGAATTTTCCGCTGCTCTTGAATCTGTCAACGAAAATATGATAGATCAGTCCTTCGGTAAACGAAGAAGAAGTACGGTAATCCGCGCGGTGAACGAGAAGCTGTCTCTCGCCGTAATACGCATTATCGAGAACTGTCAGCTCCTCCGGTTTCTCTCCGCCGAGATACACAACCGTATCCTCAGCGTGAAGCTCATAGTGATAGTAGAACAGTCCCTCACCGTCGAGAGAATACATCTCAAGCAGATCGGCAAAATTCAGAACAATGCTGTACTCACATTCATCGGCAGGCTCAAGCGGCAGCTTTTTGTATTCTGTTTTGCCTGAGTTCCATCCGTCAGCATGGATCACCATTGCTGCGCTGTCCGCACAAAATCCGTCATCATCACATTCGATCGCGATTCTGAACTCTACCGTGCGGTCAGCCCCAAATGCACCGAACAGCGACACATCGCGTGCCTCTGAACGGTCGGTTTTTATTTCGTTAAATCTGATAATCATTTGATCTTTGTAAGATGCCAGATATTGTCAGCGTATTCCTGAATACTTCTGTCAGCGGCAAAGAATCCTGCTCCTGCGATATTGTTGAGAGATTTCTTTGTCCATGCATCTTTGTTGTGGTAGGTCTTGATCATTGTCTCGAATGTGTTCATGTAGGAGTCGTAGTCTGCAAGACACATATACGGGTCAGCTACACCGTGGCTGTACAGGAAGTAGTCCACCATCTTGGAGAAGTTATTGCCTGCAAAGCTGCCGTGGAGTCTGTCGATTGTGTTCTTGAGACGTGCGCTGTTCATGTAGTAGTTGAGTGAATAGTAGCCCTGCTTCCAGAGATCGTCAACTTCATGAGACTTGAGACCGAAGATGTAGATATTGTCATCCCCTACCGCGTCACGCATTTCTACGTTCGCACCGTCGAGAGTACCGAGTGTGAGCGCACCGTTTACCATGAACTTCATGCATCCCGTACCGCTGGCTTCCTTACCTGCGAGGGAGATCTGTTCGCTGATATCGCTGGACGGCATGAGAACTTCGGCTGTGCTTACGTTGTAGTCTTCGAGGTAAACAACGCGGATGATGTCACGTACAGCGGGATCCTTCTTGATTTCTTCACCGAGGCTCCAGATGAGCTTGATGATATCCTTTGCCATATAGTAGCCCGGAGCTGCCTTACCGCCGAAGATGAATGTTGTGGGAGTATAGTCGCCGTTGGGTCTGAGTTTTACTTCGTTGTAGAGAGTGATGATCTTGAGCACGTTGAGAAGCTGACGCTTGTATTCGTGCATTCTCTTTACCTGAACGTCAAACACGGAGTTCACGTCAAGGGATTCGCCTGTCTTGTTCTTGTAGTAATTGGAGAACGCGAGCTTGTTGTCAGCCTTGATCTGACGGAGTCTTTCGTGAACTGCGGAGTCATCCTCATATTTCTTGAACTCTGCGAGCTTGGAGAAATCGCTCTTGTAGTCAGCGCCGATCGTCTCGTCAAGGAGAGATGTGAGACCGGGGTTGGAGAAGCAGAGCCATCTTCTCATTGCGATACCGTTTGTTACGTTTGTGAACTTATACGGCATTGCTTTGTAGTAATCGTGGAATACAGTCTTCTTGAGGATATCGGAATGGAGTGCGGATACGCCGTTAATTGTATGGGATGCCGCAACGCTCAGGTTAGCCATTCTTACCTGAGAATATCCGATGACAGCCATACGGGAGATTCTGTCCCAGTCGCCGGGATACATTGTCCAGAGGTCTGCACAGAGTCTGCGGTTGATCTCTTCGACGATCATATAAATTCTCGGCAGCTTGAGCTTGAAGAGATAAACATTCCACTTTTCAAGCGCTTCGGGAAGAACCGTATGGTTTGTATATGTCATTACCTTTGTAACAACAGACCACGCTGCGTCCCATGTATAGGAGTAAACGT
>CAZPPN010000138.1:0-5896 GCA_964588425.1 uncultured Ruminococcus sp.
GAGGAACTCTTTCGGATGTCTTGGGTGTTCCGAGCTTGCGAACTCGGCGAGGGTTTCACCCTTCGAACCCACCAACTTTTGAAAAAGTTGGATCAAAACTTTTGGGCGGACAAGGTTTGTCTTTATTTTAGGCAAATATTTCATCTATGTTACATTATGTTTTTTTAACTTGACGGCTCCCGTGAGATGGTGTATAATATTATTTGGTATAATTTCGCTAAAAATTATTCTCAAAAAGGAAGTTCGTATGAAATCGAGAAAAATCTTTACCGGTTTCCTCTCATTCGCGCTCGCTGCTCTGCTGCTTACGTCTCAGGCAGGTGCGATGAAGCTCGTGGGCTCGGGAAATATTTACTCCAAACTCGGCATCGGTTCGGAAATCGCGGCTGGAACGTCTCTTTCGACCGATGACGCTGCCATGCGTCTTTATCATCTCGGAATGATCTCCGGAAACGGGACTGATATCAATGGCGCGATCAAATTCGATCTTGACAAAGGTTTAAGCCGTGTTGAGGCTGCTGTTTTTGCAGTTCGTATTCTCGGTGCTGAAGAGCTTGTCGAGTCCGAAACTTTTGCGCATCCCTACACTGATGTTCCCGACTGGGCGAGCAACTATGTAGGCTACATATACACTCGCGGTCTTCTCACTGATCTCTCGGGTGAATCATTCCTGCCGAATCATGCGGAGACAGCCGAGCGTTTCATGAGCTATATGCTTTATGCACTCGGATACCGTATGTCAGAGGGTGACTACACTTACTACACTGCGGCAGAATATGCGCGTGATGCAGGTATATGTGTTACAGAGCGTGACGAGCCGCTGACACGAGGCGGAGCTGTTGTTGCGATGTACAACACTCTCCGATCCACGCTGAAAAATTCCCGCCGTGTATATTCCGACACGCTTGTTGAAAGCGGAAAGATCTCATATCAGGATGCGGTTTTTCTGCTCTGGAACATGAATCCCGTAGAAACAGACGAATACATGAACGCTGTCGGTTATTCCGCGAAGTGGGTTATTCCGACCGGGTACTACAAGATCAAGGCATCTGCCGCTCCCGATATGCTTCTGAATGTAGCTGTCGACGGCGTGAACCGTGATTACGAAGGTGTTCCGGTAACACTTTGGGGGGACACAGGCGACATTTCCCAGACATTCCGTGTGGAGAGAACAGCCCGCGGAACATACTACATCTACTCGGCGGCATCACGCAACGGTTACGGACGGGTTATCGGAAACGGATATTACAGCTCGCGCACGGGACTTTATTCGAACACATCTCGGTCGGCTATGGAGTTCTACATTGAGCCTATGGCTGACGGATCGTGGTACATTTCCCCGGCGTATGATTCGGGTCTCTGTCTCACATACACCGGAGATGCGAAAAACGGAACATCCGCAGTAATCGCTTCGAGAGAGAACACACAGGCGGGCACATGGCTTCTTGAGCGTCAGGGAACAATGAACTCTGCCGGTGAGGAGCTTGCGATATTCGTTGCGGAATCTCTGTGGATCACTCAGGGCGCATACGACACATACTCGCATCAGAAGCAGAACGCGATCGACATCAAGCCTACCGAAGGCGCGGTATTCGCTCCGTTCAACGCAAAGATCGTCCGCATCGACGATAATTATTATTCATGCAATGCCGTATGGATCGAGAGTACGTCAAAGGTTCGTTATGCTGACGGATCGTATGATTACATGACTGTGCTGTTCATGCACGACAATGATATAAGCGATCTCTATGTCGGTCAGGCACTTACTCAGCGTGAGTATTTCTATGACAAGGGCGACTACGGTGTATCAAGCGGTAAGCACGTTCATGTGGCATTCTACCGCGGCAAATACAACGAAAGCATGAAACTCGGCTCGGGTGACGTTTATGCTGAGGATGCTGTATTCCTGCCGGACGACACATATGTTTACGCGGGATACGGACTCGACTGGAACGTAACGAGTGCGGCAGACTGATTTATCCTGCAAACAGATTATGAAAAAAGAACTTGAAAAAAAGATAAAAGCAATGTGCGACAGCATAGGTACGGTGGCTGCTGAAGAGATGCGCGTTGAGCTTACCGAGGATCTCGGCGAAGAATTTGACCGTCGGGTGAAAGCCGGAATGAGCGAGCTTGACGCATACCGCGATGTGCTGAAAAATATTGACGAAATACAGAAGCTGCTCGATTCGCTGCCGGTTACCGACGAGGAACTGGACAGAATGGAGTGCGAGCGTGAGGCGAAAAAGTGGAACAGGATCATTTCAAAGATATCCTCGTGCTGCTGGCTCGCATTGGTGATCGTGTATTTTCTGTTCAGTATCGCGAGCGGAATGTGGCATCTCACGTGGCTGATGTTCCTGTGGGGTGCAATCGGTCAGATTCTGCTTAACATGGTAACAAAATACAACAAGGGCAGGACGATGAAAAAAGTTCTGAGCGGCGGTCTGTCTGGCATTCTGTGGCTCTCGACCGTCATGATGTATTTTGTTTTCAGCTTTGCCAGCGGAATGTGGCATCTCACATGGCTGATGTACATAGCGGCAACTATTGTGCAGATCATACTCAGCGCGATTCTCGATAATCTGCTTGAGGAATGAGCCGTATCCGGACATAAGACAAGATTAAAAATTGATTAATAAAGAATCCAAAGTGTTGCGTGAAGTTGACTTTTTGGATTCTTTGTGATATAATCATACTATATTACATTTGTGTTGCAGAAGATCGGGGTGATGAAAGATGTCCGACACAAAGACATTTGACACAGCGCGAGCATTTATGAATTTTATGGTGGGGTATTATGCTCTGATCAGACGGCATCTGGTTGAGACCAATCAGTTCAGAATCCACTCGCACGGTTTTTCGATGCTGTATGCGCTCAGAAACTATCGCGATAAACCGATCACGATGACAAAGTTTGCAGAGGAGATGGGCATCACCAAGCAGCAGCTCACAAAGCTCGTGAACGATCTCGAGGATCAGAATTACGTCAGACGTTCCCACAACAAGGAGAACAGACGTCAGGTGTATATCGAGATCACAGACGAGGGTGTGGCGCATCTTGAGAAGATGATCGGTGAGATCATACATGAGATCGTGACGGCTCTGGCGGCGTTCAGCGATGACGAGAAGGATGTTATCATCAACGCAACCGAGGTCATGTCCGAGTTTTTCAAGAGAGACGCAGAATTCTGCCGCCTCAAGGAAAGTGCTCTTGCCGCTGAAAAGAACGCAGACGAATAAGGTCAATAAAAAAACAAATCCGCACCGTGGAAATCAGAGCGTTATCCGGTCTCCATGGCGCGGTATTTTTTTATTTGCGGAAAATCAGTCAGATTCTCATGCTCCCGAGATCCTTCACTATTTCAGCAATTGCTCCGTCTTTGGCGTGAACGGTAATACGGTCGGCCGCGGATTTCAGATCGTCGATCGCATTGTCCACTGCATATCCGATGTCGGCAGCCTTGATCATTGTGATGTCCCCGTTCGAATCTCCTGCACATACAAGCAGCTTCGCACCGTATCTCTCTTTGAGCTTGAGCGCGGCGTTTCCTTTGCTGATACCACGAGCCGTTATCTCAAAATAGTCCGATCCGTTTGAGCATACATTGAAGTTACTGCCGCAGATTTTCTCAACCTCGGCAAACAGCTCCGCCGTATATTTATATCCCAGAACTATGACGATTTTGCATACCGTACTGTCGATCTGCGCGAGTCCGTCTTCAAATTCTTTCGCGTCGGCGTTGGAGAACAGCACATCGTGATCAATGCAGTAGAGCTTAATAAGTCTGATTTCGCCGATGTAATCCGATATCCTGCGTATCATATCGGCAGAATCTTCCGGCATGAAGACCGATTCAAGTATCTCTTTTTTTCCGAAATCGAATGTCTGCGCACCGATCATTGTGCATCCCGGAACATTCGTCCTTACCGATAGAATGTCGGAAGTAAGTTCGGCATCTCCGCCGCGGCCCGTGATCATCGTGAACATTCCGCCGTTTTCGATGAAATAATCTATCGCTTCCGTGTTTTTAGGATTGATCCCGTCAAAGCGAATAGTTCCGTCAAAATCGGCGCAGAGCAGTATTCCATCAAATTTTCCCATAATTTTTACCTCACAGAACAAGTATTTCGCCGCTCTTTACGCAGTAATCTCTGCCGTCGGCGGTGAAGCAAATATCAATCGCGCTCGGATTGTACACGGATTTTTTCTCGGCCGAGAAATCAAGCGACTCGAACGCCTTGATGTATTCGTAGATCTCCATATTGGTCGCGTACCATATGTCATCTCTTCTGCCGATCTTTTCGAAAAATTCGATGATGCGCTCCCAGTTGTTGTCGGTGTCGAATTCGTATGTGTGTCCCCACAGATAGAACATGATCGGCTCGTCGGGCTCGGCTGAGATGAACTCGTCGGCAAGCTCAAACAGACGTCCGTCGTTGTGGTGGCAGGTCGGATGAAGCGCAAGCCAGTTTTCGGGGAATCCGAATGTGTGGGTGGCGTTTGTGGTGCGTGAGTAAAGGATGCCTGCCTTGGAGAGCACTTCGATTGTCATATCGCTCCACGGACCCCACGGGTAAGCCATTCCGCGGATCGGACGGGAGAACAGCGCCTCAAGATTCACACGGTCAACGTAAACATCGTCGTAAGCCTCGTCGTATGAGATATCCGTGAGATGCAGATGTTTGTACCCGTGAACGGCAGGTTCCATTCCGGAATCGGCAAAAGTTTCGATCAGTTCTTTTTCTGTCATGCGGCGGCGGGATGTTCTCGGATCATCGGATGTATCGGCAGGCGCAAACAGACCGGTATTGATGTTGAACGTACCTTTGATGCCGTACTGCTTCATAATTTCGATCATACGGATATCGGCTGTAACTCCGTCGTCGTAGCTGAGCGTGAGAGCTTTCGAGAGACCGCCGGGATATTTCATCGTGATTTTCATATAGATCTCCTTCGTGAAAAACTTATGAGATATGTAATACCAATGAGATAAGTATATCACAAAATCCTCGCCATGGCAAGTGATAGAGGAATTTATGCGTATGAAAATGCTGATACATACCCTGTTCGGCGCCCGAATACTACCAAAAATGGAAAAAAACCACCGATAGTGGAGAAAAACGCAAATACGCGGTTATTGACCGTGCGGCAGAAGACTGGTATAATGTAATCAGGATAAGAGCTCGGATCCGGAAATATCACATGAACGGAAAGGAAACGAATATGGAACTTATGATAGGTGAAAAGATAAAGAAATACCGCCATGAACGCGATATGACACAAGATCAGCTCGCGCAGACTCTCGGAGTATCTCCGCAGTCGATCAGCAAATGGGAATGCGCGGACGGCTATCCGGATATCACGCTGTTGCCGGGGATTGCAAACTTTTTTGAGGTTACGGTAGATGAACTGATCGGGAATGATGAGATCGGGCAAGAGGAGGATATAAAACAATTCTACGACAAATCAAACGAAATGGATGATACAGAAGAAAAAGTCGAGTATAATCTTAAATATGCACGAAAATATCCTAAAAAGCATATTATCACATACATTCTCTGTTGTTCAATTATGAATCTGCCTGATGAGAAGAGGACAGAATATCTGCCGCTTTTGAAGGAATCGTGTGAAAAAATTATCGCTGAATCAACTGACCAGGGATTGCGTGAAGATGTAATTACTTTCATGTGCCAGACCTGCAGCGATCAGGAATTTGATAAGTGGTATGGAATGTACACTTCCGGTTATGATTCATATAAAGGCGAAGTCCTTGAAATGCGTCTATGGGAACAGAAGAGATACGAAGAAGCTCCCTGCTGGTAAAACAGTAATTCGCAATTTTCTTGGAACAGGCATGATTTCGGTCATGCCTGTTCTGCTTTTGTCAGTACA
>CAZPPN010000139.1:0-893 GCA_964588425.1 uncultured Ruminococcus sp.
CGATTACCTTGGAGTTGGAGTAAATGTTATAAAGCGTGTTTTCAGTTACGGGTGTCTTTTCCTCGATGTTGGCATAACCGTAACGGAAGCGGTAAACTTCTTTATGATGGTGGAACACCGAGCAGTCAACACCGGGAATTCCTCCTTCTTCAACACGTCGGGTCAGAAAACGGTCAAGAGTTGTTTTGAAGTCAGACATATTATTTCTCCTTATTGCGTGTATTTTTTATTTGATTATAAGATCGTACTCAATCGTTTCGCATATCTGACGGGGGATCAATGTGTCAGCTCCGTCAAGTGATGCGCGGTTTTCGTCGACTATGTACCGGCTGACGGCGTGTCCGTTCTCAATCACAAGATCACGCGCGCCCCAGAATGTCGATATTTTATCTTCCATCGAGGTGTATGAATAGTTTCCTGTCTCAGCGATCGTGACGCCGTTCTTATTTATGACAGTATTGCGGTGGGTATGCCCCTGAAACAGCCCTACTATTCTGCCGCATTCGTCTTCAAGTCCGCGGATCACGTCTCCGTCGGCTTCGGTATTGAAATAATGCGCGAGCAGGAAGATATTCTTATCGGGATTCTCTGCTGCTATTCGTCTTACATAATCCGCATCGAGAGGCTTATAGATTCCGTCATTGCGGCGCCCGACCTCTTCAAGGGTTTTGAAATTGTCGAGAAGCACGAACACGCAGTTTCCGAGAACGATGCTCTCCTGTCTGTGGTTTCCGGCGATCTCCACCCATTCGGCATCGCTGTACTGCTCATGATTTCCAGGAATCACGACAAGCGGAACACCCTTCGGCAGGCGGCTCGCGTACCTGTTCATGAATTTTCCTGCATCACTGTGACCTTTATCAAGCCATGATCCGCCGTCCATCCAGAAATCG
>CAZPPN010000139.1:903-5886 GCA_964588425.1 uncultured Ruminococcus sp.
GTCTCCGAGAAGCAGAATCATGTCAAGCGGATCTCTCTCGTGTTCCCTGTTCACAAACGACAGCCAGCGTTCAATACGTTCTTCGTTCTGCCATCCGTACCACAGCACAAGATCCGTGCAGTGTATATCAGATGAGAGGAGCACGCGGTATCTTCTGTTCTCACTCATACATCAGACCTCGTCCCAGATTCTGCGGATCGTCTCTGCGGCGTAAACGATATCGTCACCTGTCGTATCTTCAAGGGTGAGAACAGCGTCCTTGTTGTGTGCCTTGATGCGGCGGATGACTTCTCTGATATTCATCTCGCCCTTGCCGTAGGGTACCTGAACGGGCGCGTGGGAGTTCGAGAATGTGCAGTCTTTCATATGGAAAAGAAGAATTCTGTCACCGAAAGTGTCGAGACCTCTGTCAAGGATATCGAGGTAGTCGCCCTGATTGTCCTTGTCCATGTAGTTGAAAAGGTCAAAGATCACGCGGGTATTCTTTCTGTTCATCATGCGCTGAGCACGGTCAAGAGTCTCGACATTCCAGCAGACGTGTCCTGCAGCACCCTCCATGGCAACGACTGCGTTGTAATCGAGGGCATAATCGCACAGCTCGGAGAACACGGAAACAACACGTCCGAGGGCTTCGTCTGTACGGTTTTTCGGATTGTACGACCAGTCGTCATCATTATACGATCCGGTTTCCGATCCGACCGCAAGTCCGTCGAGAGATGAGCAGTATTTCAGATAATCCTTGTAGACTGCAATAGAGTTTTCAACCTTTGACTTATCCGAGTGAACGGGATTGAAATATGCGCCGACAAGGGGCACGGAAATACCGTTTGCCGCGAGTGCCTGTCCGATCTCTGCCGCTCTTTCCGCTGTCATTGATCCGGGTGTGTATGTTATATCGTCAAATGCCTTGTAGCACACAAGCTGGAGTCCGTCCAGTCCGAGAGTTTTCATTCGGTCAACTATTCCGTCAATTCCTTTTGTGCCGAGGTCATGCGCACGAATGCAAAGTTTCATATTGTTTCTCCATCCTGTTTCATAATTTTGTTCCGACAATGTGTCCGACTGCTGCGCCGATAGCTGTTCCTGCCGCAAATCCCGCGCCGATACTGCCGAAAAGATATTCAAGCGCGCTCCCGAGCATCATTCCGAGCAGTATGCCTATTACAACGGATATTTCATGCCGCTTCTGTTTCTTTTTCCATGCGAGGGCTTTTGCTTCGAGGTCTTTCATAAACCCGTCTTTTCCGGAGCAGTATCCTTCGGGATCGTCGCGGTACTGATCGGCAAGCCATTTTTTCAGCTCGGCATATCTCACGGTTTCCCTGTCGTTTTCCCTGAGATAATCGCGGACAGCCAAATGCCGTCTGATATCCTTTTTGGATGATCTCGCGTAAATGTGGAGATGATGAGTCCGCTCGTCACCGCCTTTTGCGAAAAAACGTCTCCCGGGTATTCCGAACTCTCCGAACGCTTCATATCCGATCGCGGCAAATCTTTCGCTATTTCTGTCAGCATCCGAGATATCCCTGACGACAGCCATTATGTCAATGATCGGTTTTGCGGCAAGTCCGTGAACAGCCGTACTTCCGATATGATGCACAGCGATACAGTTTCCGCCGAGGATACGTCTGATCTGCTCAGCTTCTTTTTTATACAGTTTTCCCCATTCGGGATCGTATTCCGTTACTTTTACAGTTCTTGCCATATCAATTACTTGATTGTGATAAGATTATCGAACATATCCGCGTTCTCTTTCAGCTTTTTCTCGTTGCCGACCGCGCAGATATATCCCTGTTCGCAGATTTTATCGTAGACTTCCGCCGCGCTTCTGAACTGTTCTTCGGTAATGCCGAGCATCTGTCCTCTCTCGCGGAGAATATCGTCATATGTCTTGCCCATAAAGTATGCGTCGATCGAACGGTGTGCGCGTCCTGCAGGTGACATCGGTCTTTCGTAAGCGGAGAATGTACCGACGATGAACTTTTCAAGCTCGCTTTCGTCAAACTTAACGTTTCTCACAAAGTCGCCCGTACCGCGATAAACTTCGTCGGTCTCAGCCAGTCTCGGATCACGGTATGACGAGAAGTGCACGTTTCCGCTGTCAGCTCCGAACACACATCCGCATCCGTAAGCGCCGCCCTTTACTCTGATCTGCTGATAGAGGTAGTCGATATTGACAGCAGTCTTGACAACTTGATAGTACGCTTTGTATTCGAGTCCTGCGTTGATGAGGTTTCCCGCTCTCGCAACGTACTGCACCTGAGACGGAATGAGGATAGCTTCGTTCTTCTTCGTGGGAACATATTCGTCATGCTCGCCGAGAGATGCGTGAGAAATTTCGGCAAGACGCGCGCACAGTACGGGAACAGCTTCTTCAGCCGCTTTGTATCCTGCCTCGTCCGCGGTAATGCTGACTGTGATGTTCTCTGGGTTGAAGATGTACTCTGTGACAAGTCTGAGGTCTTCGCTCAGCTCTGCCGCCCTCTCGTCGAAATTATCCATGATATCGCAAAGGAACAGGTAGAAGTCGATTCCGCCGAGCTGCTGATTGTAGCATTCAAGCCGTGAGAAATACGATCTCGCTCTTGCCGCCGCAACTCCGTTTCCCGCAGTCATGATCTCTCTCTGCTTGTCGGATTTCAGCTCGGCAATGATGTTCTTTATTCTCTTTGTGTCCTCAAACTTCGATGTGGTAATGATCTCGGCGGCGGTCTTCATTGCATAATCAACGCGGTCAGCGAGGACTCTTGTGAAAACTCCGTAGAGCGGACGGTATTCATCGATCGTGCCGTATTTCCTCGGTGTGTGATGACCGAACGACAGGCTGCCCGTATTGAGCTTGAGATCTATCGCGAGGTCTTCATAGGTATGCTCAGCCGTGTCGATTCTGCCGAGGATATTTTCGAGAAGTCCGACATACGGAACGTATTTCTGCGGAACTTTACCGATATCGAAATAAATATCGAGATAAGTGATTCCGTTCGATTCGATCTCGTGTCTTACTGCGCGGCATCCTCCGACTTCGCATTCGGTATTGGACAGCGGCACGGTTTCTCTCGGGATGTCGTGTCTTGTGAGTGACGGGATGCAGCTCAGCTCTTCCTCGGTAGGCTCATGGCTCTGATATTCATCGAGAAGACGGGTATCTTCAATGATCTTTGCGATCTCAGCGTCACTCAGGGATGCCTTGTATGCGGCGAGTT
The DNA here is from genome assembly GCA_964588425.1 of uncultured Ruminococcus sp. GTDB lineage: Bacteria > Bacillota > Clostridia > Oscillospirales > CAG-272 > UMGS1696. The sequence continues at coordinate 4,107 of CAZPPN010000139.1, forward strand.
TTTCCTTGAGTTCTTCTTCCTTTTGGTCGACAAGTCCTCTCTCGGGAATGAGTTTGAGCAGAATCGAATGATCCGACTCGAGGATATACTTTCGCACGAGATCTTCGTAGTATCCCGTACCGATTCTCTTTTTCAGCTCGGCATAGTCGGCGAGTGTGTGCATATAAGTGAACGCGCCATTCTCATCGTAAAGCCACGACTGAAGAATGTTCGCCGCATAGTCGAGTCCTTTGGGATATCCGCCGTAATCAGCTTCGCGGAAGTTGAATTCACGTCTGTTGAGTGCCGCCAGGATCGCTTTTTCGCTGATGCCGTTTTCGACTTCATTTCTGAGTGTGTCGATGATGATCTGATAGAACCGCTCAGCGTCTTTTTCGTCCGCATTTTTCGCGATCACTGCAAACGAATCCTCGATCATATGTGAATCGTAGCCGCCCCATACATCTTCACCGATACCTGCGTCAATAAGAGCCTTTTTGAGAGGCGCCCCGTCGGAGTTGAGAAGCACGCCGGAGAGAACCGCCCATGCTCTGCATTCGAGAACATCGAGATTTGATCCGCCGAGTGCCGCGTATGCGAGGAATGCCTTGCCGTCTGTGTCATCCTCGGATCCGACGGAATATTTCGCTTCAACTCTCTTAGGCTCATTCTCACCGAATCTCGGCTGGAGCGATACTTCGGAATCAACCTTGATTTCATTGAACGACGAGAGGTAGTTTTTGTCCATCCACTCAAGTCTCTCGTCCATGTCGCAGTCGCCGTAGATAAAGATGTAGGAGTTTGACGGATGATAATACTTCTGATGGAACGCGATGTATTCTTCATATGTGAGGCTCGGGATAACTTCGGGATCTCCGCCTGAGTTCACGCCGTAAGCCGTATCTGGATAAAGCGCGTATGAAATCTCTTCCCAAACCGCACGGTCGGGGGATGATACCGCACCTTTCATTTCGCTGTACACAACGCCGTTTACCGTCAGATCGTCATCTGCGTTTTCCAGCTCGTAGTGCCAGCCTTCCTGCATGAATATCTGACGGTATTTGTAAATATTCGGATAGAAAACCGCATCCATGTAGACGTTCATGAGGTTGATGAAGTCCTGCGAATTGCACGATGCCACGGGGTACATGGTCTTGTCGGGATAAGTCATCGCGTTGAGGAATGTGTTGAGTGAGCCTTTGACAAGCTGCATGAACGGGTCGCGCGAGGGATAATTTTTCGATCCGCAAAGCACGGTATGTTCTATGATATGCGCCACACCCGTGCTGTCCTTCGGCGGTGTTCTGAACGCCGCGCAGAACATTTTGTTTTCGTCGTCATTTGAGAGAACACAGACTCTCGCGCCGGATTTCTTATGTCTGAGCACAATTCCGGAAGATTTCACCTCGTCGAGATATTCTTCGTACATCAGCTCATACGCGGGATTTTCTTTCAGTTCGCTGTAATTATTTATGATTTTTGCCATTATTTCTGCCTTTCGGTTCCGTTTTGTTTTCGGAATTATATTATTTCCTTTATATCTTATATTATGTAACTTTTCCCCGCCTTTGTCAAGTCAGAATTTGTATACACTTTCGTTCATGATGTAAATTATTATTATTTTTTATGTGAAAGATTAGTTTTTAATTAAAGATGACACAATTCTCTTGTCTCTTCGGTTATATAGTGATATAATCGGTTATACGATAAAAACATACGGTAAAATGAAAGGACTCTGTTATCATGAAAGTTCTCATCAGCGCGTTTGAGCCGTTCGGAAACAGCAGACGCAATTCATCTC
>CAZPPN010000140.1:0-5879 GCA_964588425.1 uncultured Ruminococcus sp.
AGATTTTTAACCTCACCAGCATAGCTGGTGGTTATTTTTCGCTTAAGCTACAATTTAAGGAGCAGCGCTGACAGCATCAGCACCGCTCCCACAGTAACGAAGATAATACCGGTTTTTTAGGCATTGCCATTCTTTTTCTTCTTCAACATAATCACAATGCCAAAGAAAAATCATTATTGTACCCAGACTGCCGAGTACCGGGATCGGCCAGTTTAACTGACCGGTTTGAATAAGAGTTGAAGTGTTTGTGATCGTAACTACATTGCCATTCACACTGTAAAATGGCGTGTATCCATTAGGAATATAAACTTCCAGCACATTCCAGTCACCGTTAGCATCTAAATTCTCCCAACAGTAAGTCCAGTTATTCCATTCACCAAGCCAAACTGTTTCTATCGCAGTCGAACCGCTGTATAGTGTTACGCCTACGGAATCAGGACGATCTTCCAATGCATCGTCATCTCCAGCCCATACTTTTCTTACAGTCAACTCGACAGGATCGGACGGAGGTGGTGGATCTGAATCTTTTGTGTTGGTTACATAAATGATATTTCCGAAGGCACCATAAGTAACAGTGTAACCTTCAGGTACATCCACTTCAATAACACTCCAATCATAATCATCATCAAGCTGATCCCAAGTGTATGTCCACTGATTGGAAGCGTTCAGTCAATCTCATCATAAAACTTACCATTGCGTAGAAGATGAATTGTCACACTCTCAGGACGATCTGAACTGCTGTTATCGTCCCACACCTTGTGAACAGTAACCATGGTGTCATCCGTCGGAGGGGGAGGGACCGGAGTGTTTATGGTATTGATAATCCGGAAAGAGAGTCCGTTCTGAATGACGGAAACTACATAACCCTCTGGAACCTCTTTTTCTACAATCTGCCATGTATAGTTAGCATCCAAATTGAACCAGGTATAACCCCAATTATTTCCTGAATTTACCACAACTTCATCATAAACTTGTCCGTCTTTCAGCAGTTGAACCGTTACGGATTTTGGATGGTCGGCATCGCCACACCATACTTTTTCTACTGTCCAGGAAATAGGGTCTGGATCATCTTCTGGAGTTTGATCGCTTTTCATATCAATAGACATATCGAAACCGCTGATTTCGATTAACACCGGAATGGGGATGTGGGTATATCCGTTCGCATTCACTCGTTCACCCAGAATAAGATAGATGCCACTTTCTAAACTTTGAAAATTGCATTTTCCTTGATTTATAACTGCGCTATTGTCAGCCGGTATGTTATCACGACCAACATATCCGGAAAGTGTGATAGCGATATCTCTGAATTCACCTGTACTCAGGTTGATTTGATATTTCTCAAATGTTTCTGTGATACTCAAGGTACCATCTTGCTGTCTTGTCGCAACATGGTATAACTCGAATGTTACACCGTCAAATTTATAGTTGATTTCAAGGCTTCCACTTGCCGCATATACATTTGCACAGAGAACGGATACCATTAGAACAATGCACAGTATGCTGGCTGTTTTCTTGAGAAACTTTTGCATTTTCTACTTTACCTTCCTACATACAAGTGTAAAGGTATTTGCAAAGCATTGAACTGGCGCAATCTGCCCGGTCAGGAAGAAGATAAGAATGAAGGACTTTCCAACGAATATTATCAGAATCATAAAGCATGGTCACCATTTCTGGCAGAAAACTTTGGAATCGGAGCAGCTATCCGTTCACTTGCAGTAGTTTATCAAGTATCTGAGAAATTTCATAAATTGCATTGAAATTCAAAAAAAGCCATGTTATAATAAGATAAAATCTATTAAATTTCAAAGGTGCTTTCATGAATGCTCTGAATTTACAATCTATATCAGAAATCAATAACTTGAAACAGAGAATCACTGCAGAATTTGACGAGTATTATTCCACATACGATCCCTGTACCGAAATTTTGCTTTCGAAAATGGATGAACTTGCTGCAGTAACCGCCGGAGAATCGTCGTATGTACGGAAAGCGGCGATGCATGAAATGCTTGCACGGGAATGTCCGGTGCATCTGTTCCGTGAAACACCGTTTTTCTTCGAAATATCCTCCGGACGTACGCGGTATACCTGGGGAGGACTTCAGTCCCCGGTCGGTTCATATTTTCATGACCGCAGCGCAAACGAGTGGCTGAATGTCTATGCTGCCGAAACAGAAGCAGACCGCCGGGATGGGTATCTTCATGCTTGGAACAATCCTGTCGGCTTTGACCATCACTGTCCGGGTTACGACAAAATTCTCGAACTCGGAATCAACGGGATTCTACGGCAGACGGAAGAATTACTGGAATCCTGCACCGATGAAAAAAAGCGTGATTTTTACTGTGCAGTCATTCGTAGCAACCGTGCACTGCTTCATCTGAGCGGACGTTTTGCCGCAGAAGCCACACATCTTGCATCAACTGCCTCAGGCGAAGCCGAAGCTACGCACTTCAGGAAAATCGCAGATGCCGTAGCATGGGTTCCCGCAAATCCGCCTCGCACATTATATGAGGGACTGTGCGCGATTCTGTTCTACCGCGAATGCGTCGGTTCCATGGAAGGAATCGGATTCAGCACATTCGGACAGCTTGACCGGATGCTGTATCCCCTTTACCGTGATGACATTGATGCAGGATGGACAACGCCCGATGAAGTCTTCGGACTGTTCTGCAGTCTTCTGATGTACACCGAAGTACGGTTCGATGCGGCGCGCGGCTATCACGAAACCTCAACTACCATTGAGCTCGGCGGATGTGATCGGGACGGCAGCGTGGTTTACAATGAACTTACCTTATTGATTCTCGAAGCGGTAAAAAGCGTCCGCTCTATCAACACAAAAATCAACTGCCGCATTTCAAAGAGTCATCCGACCGAATATCTCGAAAAAATCGCACAGGTCCAGCTTCTGGGACTTCCGACCGTGATGATGCACAACGATGACGTGCTGATCCCCGGGCGTGTAAACTGCGGACAGGACGTCGAAGATGCACGGATGTACGTCGGCGGAGGCTGTCACGAAATTGTTCTTCAGGGAACGGAGGTCTGTACCCGTGCGGATACCTGGATCAATTTACCGCGCATCCTCCTCGGAACACTGGAACGTCTGGAAAATTGTGCGGATTACGAAACGCTGTATCGTGAATATCTCGCTGATGTCCGGAGATATTACACAAGAATTATCGATCTGAAAAACAAACAGGAACAGAAGTGGTGCGAATACGATCCGCTTCCGCTGTATTCCTCCTCGCTGACGGGATGTCTCGAACAGGGGCTTGATCTGACAGAAGGCGGCGCAAAATACAATTCCACCGCACTCTCCCTGTTAGGTACCGCAACGCTGATTGACTCACTGTATGCGCTGAAAGCGATGGTATTTGACCGAAAAATCGTTTCCTTTGCACAGTTCTGCAGGATCGTCCGGGAAAACTTTGAGGGACAGGAACTCCTCCGTCGTCAGATTCTCGAAAAACTCCCGAAGCACGGTACCGGAAATGCGGAGCTCGATGCATTTTCTTCTGCTGTTCTTGACGATCTCAGCGGCATAGCAGGTCAGAAAAACGGACGCGGCGGCAGCTATCTGCCTGCATTCTATCCGCACGATATTTACAATCCCCTCGGCGCACTCACCGGTGCAACGCCGGACGGACGTCTTGCCGGAAAACCGCTCTCCCGCGGTATATCTCCGAGCGAATTTGTGCCAACGGACAGTCCGCTTGATCTGATCCACAGTTTGAAGTCCATTGATTTCACGAAATACGCCGATTCCTTCTGCGCTGAACTGACCCTTCCTCCGATGAAAAATACTGCCGAAAACACCGCTATTCTGACTTCGATCATCCGTGCATTCCTCGATGCAGAAGGTTCTTCGCTGCAGTTCAACCTGATCGACAAAAACGCTCTCCTCGATGCCCGTGAACATCCGGACGACCACCGCAATCTCTTCGTTCGTGTCTGCGGTTACAGTGCCGTCTTTGTCTATCTCTCCCCCTCCACCCAGAATGAGATTCTGGAGAGAATGATCCGATGATTATTCCCGTGAGAATCTGCTTCCCCATCGCTTCACCAATGCATCATGAGATTCCGCAGGCTGCTCATCCCGTGCGACGGTAATCCGAATCATGTATGACGGCCGAGATGCAGACACACAGCTAAAAAGAACCCCAAAATTTAATATTACCACGAAAGCATCTGTCATTCCGGCAGGTGCTTTTTCTGTTGGAAAGAAGACAACATGAACCCGAAAATACAGAAACTCAAATCCGAGAAGGATAAACTTCTCGCTGAAAAAGCATCCATTGAAGAACACTGCGACGAAATCGACGCACAGGTAATGGAGCTTGAAAAACCCGACATTGTAGGTACTGTCCGTGAAATGGGCATTACACCCGATCTCAGAGTTTTTTCTTTGTTTACTTCAGCGTAAATTTTGAAGCCTGACAGTTATTCTCCGATACAATTATCTGCATATCTGCTGTTCAGATCAAAAGCATGATTCATAGGACCTGAACCGTGTCCGAGATCAAGCATTGCCGCAAGTGCACCGGATATATAATCCTTTGCTCTTTGTATAGCAGTTTCGAGGTCATATCCTTTCGCAAGATTTGAGGCTATCGCACTTGACAGCGTACATCCCGTGCCGTGCGTATTCGGATTGTCGATGCGCTTACCGCAGAACCACTTGTATTTTCCGCTATTGTAAAGAAGATCGTTTGCATCGTTTATACTATGACCGCCTTTGAGCAGAACAGCGCATCCGTAATCGTCGCTGATATGCTTTGCGGCGGTGAGCACATCTTCCTTCGTGCTTATACTCATTCCGGACAACACCTCGGCTTCGGGGATGTTCGGTGTTACAAGTGCGGCAAGCGGCAGAAGCTTTTGTGTTAACATTGTTAATGCACCGGATTTCATCAGCTCCGAGCCGCTTGTTGCAACCATCACGGGATCGACAACGATATTTTCCGCTTTGTAATAGTAGAGCCTTTTTGTAATCACCTCTATCAACTCTGCCGAGGACAACATTCCTATCTTTACAGCATCGGGACGGATATCCTCAAATACCGCATCGATCTGATCCTTCAAAAATTCAGGCGTGGATTCCATGACGGAACGGACACCGGTTGTGTTCTGCGCGGTCATTGCCGTAATCGCGCTCATGGCATATACGCCGTTCATCGTCATGGTTTTGATGTCCGCCTGAATTCCTGCCCCACCGCCCGAATCGCTGCCGGCAATCGTTAATGCTGTTTTCATTTTCCTGTCAGCTCCTTTGCAATAGCGAGAAGCGTTTCGGTTTCAGCTTTGGGATCGTCAGACTTCATAATTGCCGATACAACGCAAAAGCCTGCGATACCGATACCGCGAAGTACATCGGTGTTGGTTTTGTTAAGACCGCCGATTGCATTGACGGGGATCGGAACGGCTTTACAGATCGAGTCAAGCGTTTCGGTGGAAGTCAGCACCGTCTTGACCTTTGTGGTCGTGGGGTAGATTGCACCAACGCCGAGATAATCCGCGCCGTCCTCACAGGCTTCAAGTGCCCACGGAACTGTCTTGGCAGTAGCTCCGATGATGAAGTCATCCTCGAGGATTCTGCGCGCGGCTGCGATTGGCATATCCTCTTTGCCGAGGTGAACGCCTTCCGCACCGACCGCCAAAGCCACGTCAACTCGATCGTCAATGATAAGCGGCACACCGTACTTTTTCGTCAGAGCGTGAACCTTCTCGGCAATGGCGATATACTCTGCCGTAGTCTTATTCTTCTCGCGGAGCTGAATGATGGTCGCGCCGCCCTTGAGTGCTTCTTCCACGCGGCGAAGGAATTCGGATTCGTCAAATCCCGTGGAGTCGGTTATAAAATATAGTGTTGTATCAATCTTCTT
>CAZPPN010000141.1:0-5876 GCA_964588425.1 uncultured Ruminococcus sp.
GTGCAGACACGCTTCACTATCTCTGTTACCGAGCCTGCGCCTATTTCAAGACGGTCGTTCTCGCTGAGAGCTCTGTTTCTGGTATCGGAGAGTTCCTTTGCGTCTTCTTCGCTCAGTATCAGTCCGTACTTCTGAGAAACGGCGTTGAGCTCAAGTATCTCTTCCGATACAGGACGCATGGATATGTTTTCAAGTGATATCAGTCCGTTCATTTAATATTCCCTTTCAGATCTTACTGCTATTATCGAAAAATGTTTATAATAAATTCATCAAAACCTCTTGACAGATAGTTCAGATTGTGGTATAATACATATGTAAATTGAGTTTGTTTTGTCAACATCAACCGAATAGTATTTATATTATATCACTTACAGCTTATTCTGTCAAGTGTTTTTTGTTTTTATGAATCACTCGACTTCTTTCGCGACAAAATCCTTTATGGGTCTCGCTTCGAGCATTTTGATGTTGATGCCCTGATCTGAGAAGTTCTTCTCGTACTCTGTGACGATATTGCTCTCAGCTCTTTCGGAATTGTGGAGATCGCGTGTCATGTACACGATTTCGAATCCGCATCCGGGAAGCATTTCCACAGTATAATCGAACAGGTCGTCGTTATCTGTTTTGAACGAGAATACTCCGTCGCTCTTCAGAGTTCTTCTGTAATGTTCAAGAAGTGCGGGATGTGTGAGACGGCGTTTCTCCTGCTTGCACTTTCTTGCCCACGGATCGCTGAAATTGGCATAGATTCCGGCGAGTGTATTATCGGGGATCTTTGCAAGGAGATTGTTTGCGTCATCTACAAGGAAGCGCACGTTGCCTCTCTGCTCCATAGGGATATCCCATGCATTGCCGTCTTTGAATATTTCTCCGTCGGGATTCATCCAGCCGCCGTTAGGTGCGAGTTTTCCAAGATTGCGGCTTGCGGCATATTTTTCCACCGCACATACTGCGACATCGGAGATACGTTCAAGCGCAAGGTAGTTGTACATGGTATCTCTTGCGGAAAGCTTTGAAGCAAATTCGCCCTTGCCGCATCCTACTTCGAGCTTCAGGGGCAGTTCATTTCCGAACACTTCCGACGAGGAAATCCATTTTTCATCATGATTCGGATATAAAAGTGCGGAAAGTGCGAGAAGTCTTTCATTTCCGTGGCGTTTTTTTCTCATTCTCATATTGATTATTACTCCGTTTTTTGATAAAATATATATATGCTATAATTTACGCTGTTGTTTTTCAGAAAAACTATATGCAAGACACATTATATCATAAAAGTTGAAAAAAATCTACCCTTCACAATTCAAAAAGAGAGGTGAGTTTGCAGGATGGAATTGAATATTTTCATGAGAGAACTTGAGTCTGCTCTGAAAGCACGAGGCATCCCGGATGAAACCGCGGTCAAGCACGTAGCAAATCTGAGACGTACATTCACAAGCGATGATCTTTCGGAGATCGAAGCCATCACATCACGTGAAGAAATCAATGAGCTTGCCGACAGTATCTCGGTGATACTTAACAAAAACCGCAGATCGGTTCAGCAGAGATCGGCACAGGAACATCGTCAAATATCGTCCGAGCTTCCCGATAAGCCGCGCACTGTCCGTCAGCCGATACCGGAACAATCTTCTTACGAGCCGCCGCGTTCAGTACAAAAGAAAGAAGCAGCTCATATTGATGACGATTATTTCGAAGAATACTCTTCCGACGCAAAATCCACTCCGAAAGGCATGGCGATTTTCTGGATCGGATTTATTCTCACTCTGCCGATAACGATTATACTGCTTCTTGCGCTGTTCGGCGTTTTCGTATCGGTTTTTGCGGTTCTTATCGCTTTGATCCTTGGCGGAGTTGCTGCCCTCGTGGCTTTGGTCGCTGCGGGAACCGGTGTGTCGCTGATCGGCATTATTTTCGGTATCACTCAGTTCTTTTCGTTCCCTGCGGCAGGTATTTATGAAATCGGTCTCGGTATAATGGTTGCCGGCGCTGTACTCTTCTTCGGCGTTCTGATTTACAATTTTGCAGTCCGCTTCCTTCCTTGGATCATTTCCCTGGTCGGTACACTTCTCGGATATGTTTGCAGAAAGCTGAAGACATTATTCTATTATGTCAGAAGGGAGTGTTATAAGCTGTGAAGCCAACTTCAATCATATCACTTATAGTCGCGGTTGTTCTTGTCGTAGCAGGTCTTGTAATCTGCATGATCGCGCAGAACATGGCTCAGGAAAACGGTGAATTCCTTTTCTCCGAAGTACGCGGTGAGGACAATGTTCAGACCGTTGATCTTACGGGAACAGATATATCAAAAATTGAGCTGATTGCCGGTGATGTCGAAATCAACATAATCGGCAGACAGGAAAAATCCTACATAGAATTCGTGAATTTCAGAGACAATTATTATTCCCTTTCTCAGTCAAATCGTGTGCTCAGTTTCGATGAGATACCCGACATGGCTTCAATGCTGAAATTCTGGGAAAACGGTTTCTCTTTCAAAGGAATGAGATATCTCTTTACTTTCGGAAATGATGAAGAATATGCCGACCGACAGAAGGTCATAAATATTTATCTCTCATCCGACAAGGAGATCAAAATCTTCGACATCAAATCAGATTACTGCACGCTGAACATCAGCAACATGACGACCGGTACTGACTATGTTATCGTCTCGAAAGAGCTGACTCTCAATTCCGACACAATAAAGACAACATCTGCGCTCAGCATCAACACCGGTACGGATATTGAGCCTGCCGAAAAAGTTAATCTCAATATGAACACTTCTCTCGTCACCAACATGAATGTTACCGCGAAGGAGATTTTCATGGATGCTGAAATGTTCAGATGCAGCGGAAACGGAAGTTTTATATGTGACAGCGGTAATTTCGAGATCACGACCATCAAGAAAACATCGACACAGAATTTTGACATCAGATCCGAATCCGGTTCTGTTTATGTGGACGGTGTGAACACAGGCGGCTCATACAAGTATATCGGTGACGAATCAATTGAAGGAACATTCAAGATCGAAACCAAGAGTGCAAATATCAACATTTCATCGGCAACATCCGGCCCCGGAGCCGAAACAATCAACTGAAACAACGGAAGGCAAAAAATGAAGTATTCTTACAAAACAAGCGGAACCTGCTCTTCGCTTATTACATTCGAAATCAACGACGGTATTATCGACAATCTTGTTTTTACAGGCGGATGCAATGGAAATCTCAAGGCTATCTCGAAGCTCGTAAACGGAAGAAATGCTGCCGAGGTTGCTGACACTCTCCGCGGAAACAAGTGCGGTCCGAGAAGCACATCATGCGCCGATCAGCTCGCACGCGCTATTGACGAAGCTCTCGCTGGCTGAAAAATCCAATAACAACAATGAAGGACAGCTTTTCTGCTAAACAGATCGGCTGTCCTTTTTGCTGTTTCAGTTGAAATTGTCGGTATCTTCGAAATGCATGATCTCCGTATTAACAAAGTATGCTTCAAGTATTTCTTCGGCGGAATATCCGAGACCTGCAAGATCGCGAGCACCGTACTGGCTCATGCCGACTCCGTGTCCCCAGCCTTTTCCGACGAAAATGAAATTATCTTCATTCTCGGCGTAAGCGATCTTGTAAATCACTTCATCCGTGGATTTGTCGGTAATTACAGAAGTGTTGAACTCTTCTTCTGCGTCCGCTTCCTCTTCTTCGGCATATTCAAGGTAGCTGTCTCCGAGGAATGCTGCGGCATTGCTGCGAGTGATCACGAATGCATCTTTTTTGTTATGCTCTACTTCCCCGTCACCTGTAAGGATATTGACTGAATAATCGACGGTATTCTTCTCAAGATCATGTGATGTAATCACGTAATAATCATCGAGTGTAAGATATCCGGAATCAATGTCCTGTGCTCCGCCGATGTTCTCGTTTTCAATTTCCTCTTCGGGAACATATTCGACGATCACATTTTCAGTATATTCGACTTCGCCTCGTCCGACAACAAAGTTTGCGCTCTTAACGTAAGGTGTAAGTGATGTTCTTACTTTATCGGTATTCTTGATCTGGATAGAGTTTCCGTGAATATCGGTGACGCGAAGGATTTTGACATAAGTTGAATTCTTAGCAAGCTCAACGATCTCAACGCTCTCTACCGCATCTTCAAGCTTGTCATATCCTGCCGTACGTAGTCTCTCGAGAAGCGCTTCCGGTGAGATTTCCGTGATCCAAAATGCATTGTTATGAACCATGTAGTTCTCCCACGGTGTTTCGACTGCCTGGAGATAAGGATAATCTTCGACACCGCCCCATGCGTCCTGTGCGCTTACGGTTACGCCACCCATACTGGATGAATAATACGCGGTGACAATCTTATCGTTGTACGTCATAACTTTTCCTGCGGTATCGAGTACAGCTTCCATAACACGGTCGTTGATACGTCCTGCGCCTTTATACACCTGACAGTCTGTTGAGTTGCAGACATCAAATCCGTATTCATTTAGATGTTCTCCGAGATGGGTAAGGGTGTAGGAACGGACTGTGATCGCAAATGCTTTCAGAGTTTCGAGCGGCCATGAATTTGATGTTTCATAAGGAAGCACGCCTGCGATATATGCTTCGAGAGGCAGAATGTTTATGAGAGATACACCGTCTGTCTCTCCGTTATGATAACGCTTGAAGCAGAACACACCGTCGTAGTTATTTCCTGCAGGCGTTGTGATATAAGTATTGCCGATCTCGTCCTCACGCGCTTTAAGACCGAGCTCATAATCTCCGCCGCAGTCAAATTCGAACAATATCGTATTGCTGTACGGATCGAGCACGGATACTGCGGTCTTTGCGGGAGTTACGACTGAAATCACTTCGCCGTCATAGATGCTTTCGATATCGGAAAGAAATTCTTCCGCATCGTTCCGGCTTGCGAAATCACCTATTCTCAGTGCGTATCCTGTGTAGATATATGCGGGAATTATGTAAAGTCCGAGATCCTTGACGTCTGATGAGGTATTTCCAATCAGATCTTCAAACTCTTTTCTGTCGAGGTGATCGCAGTCGATCTGAATATGATAACCGCCTACTGCTGTATCGCGTTTGTTTTCGGCAACGAGGAAGGTCAGACCTGTTTTTGAAAGATTGGCGTCGGCTGTACAGGAGATTATCTCTTCATCCAAATTCCAGATTTCCTCAAATTCACGGTCGTTATAGAGATCCTGTATTCCGAGAGTATATCCCTCAGAGGTTGTTGTCTGGAATCCTGTGGTGAGATTTGTGCCGTACATCAAGCCCACACTTATCAGAACATCCCCGCTGTCCTTGAGCGAGGATGTATTGATAATTACGGTTTCTTCTTCAGCGTCTGATGCACTGACGGATGAGACGAGTATGTAGATGGTATAATACGCCATACCTGCAACCATCAGAACGGCAAGAATGAATGCCATTATACGGGCAGGAATTTTTCTGCGTTCTTCTTTTGTAAGGGGTTTCTTATCCTTCAACAATTGTATAGTCCCCCCCGATCATGATATATACTGTCTCCGATGTCGCAAGGATACCGCGTCCGTCTCCTCTCGGAATCAGACACATATGGTTTTTGGTAAAAGGCATACCGTTCAGAATTTCTTCTGCCGATGTATAATCTGCAATACCCTGATTTGCGTCGGGAGCTATACAGACTGCGGAACCGGAACGAAGCATTATATCGCACGCGCTTACCGCATAAAGTGCGTCGCCTTTTTTGAGCATTACTACCTCATAAGCAGCACCCGATGATGCTGACGGAGCATCGGTTTCTTCTCCCGGAGGTGTGTAGATTTCTTCGGTTTCAGTCTCTGTTTCTTCTGTTTCCTCTGTATCTTCCGGCTCTTCGGTTTCCTCTTCAGGTTCTCTTTCTTTGTAATCTTC
>CAZPPN010000142.1:0-5867 GCA_964588425.1 uncultured Ruminococcus sp.
CTTTGCGATAACCTTGCGGATGTTGGACATGGGTTCTTCATCGTAAGCGCGGAGATCGTCAGCCACAGCGGTGGGAGCAGCCACAGCGGGAGCAGCAACTTCTTCAATAACAGCTTCTTCAGCCTGAGCTGTGATACGGCCTGCGAGGAAGTCTTCAACAGCATCTGTTGTAGCTGTAAAGCCTGCGTCGAGAGCCTTGTTGATGTCTCTTTCGATGATTCTGCCGTGAGGACCTGTCGGAACAACCTTGGTCATATCTACGCCGGTCTTGAGAGCGAGATTCTTTGCTCTGGGAGAGATGAATACGCGCTGACCGTCGCTTTCGGATACAGTTGCTTCAGCGGCAAGCTCGGGAGCTTCTTCTTTCTTTTCTTCAGCTTGAGCGGGAGCGGACTGTTCTGCTGCAGCGGATGCCGGAAGAAGAGCGGAGATGTCTTCGCCTGCTTCTCCGATAATGCATACTGTGTCGAGACAGGGAACTACATCCCCTTCTTCAGCGAGAACTTCGAGGATCGTTCCGGCGAACTGGGAGGGTTCGTCAAACGCGCTCTTGTCTGTTTCGTAGGAGAAAAGAATGTCTCCGACTTCAACACGGTCGCCCTTTTTCTTCTGCCATGTCGTGATGATGCAGGATTCAACACTCTGACCCTGACGAGGCATGATGACAATGTTTGCCATATGTTGTTTTCCTTTCGTTATATGATTTTAGTATTATTGGACGTTGTTATCTGATGTCTTCGGTAACATCAATGATGCGTATGTTTTTTGCGTCAGCAAGCTCTTTCAACTCCCCTGTGATCGGCGTGTCTGTGATAAGTACATCAGCATTGTCGAATGTTGCGAATGTGTACGGCAGAGCCTTGTCGATCTTGGATGAGTCCATGAGAATGACAACGAGCTGAGCTTTTTCGGCAACGATTCGCTTGAGTTCGCATTCGCTGTAATTGCCGATAGTAAATCCGCTTCTTGCAGAGAGACCGGACGGCGAGAGGAACGCAATGTCGATGTTGATATCGGCAAGGAAGCGCGTAGCCTGAAGACCGGTGATCGTCTGATTGTCACGGTCAAGGCGTCCCCCAACAACATTTACAACAGAGAGCGAAATCTTTGAAAGCTCGATAGCTGCTGCCGGGTCTGTCGTTGTGAAAGTGAAGCGGTCATTCGGAACATACTGTACGAGCTGCTGGAGGGTTGAACCGGAGTCTATGAAAATGGAACGTCCGGTTTCGAGGAATTCGGCTGCTTTTTTTGCGATGAGGTTTTTTGAGTTTACGTTGACATTGAGACGCGCCGCAATCGAACCGTCAGTCTGCGTGGTGATGAACTTCATGCTTCTCGCACCGCCGCGGACTTTGATTGCTTCGTGCTCGTTTTCAAAATATTCGATATCGCGCCGTAATGTCATTCCCGAAACATCGGGGAACATCTTTTCCAGCTCTTTCAGCGAAACAAAAGGCTGGGACTGAAGAAGGGCGCGTATCTGTTCACGTCTTTCGTTGTACAATTATCCGACTCCTCCCATCTGATAAATTGTTATTTTTTGTGTCAGAATTACGCAGAACCGTAAATTCACATAATTCTAACTTATTTTAACATAAAATGTGTGAAAAATCAACTGTCTGGAGTGAATTAATTGACAAAAAACAAAAATCGAGGCTGACGCAGCAAACATCATTACGATTCTGTCACGACAGCCTTGAGCTGAATATTAATTTGAGTATTTGTCACGGATGATATCCGCACAGGAAATGACATCTCCGGCACCCATAATGATAATCATGTCGCCGTCCGATGTTTCGGATACTGCATAAGCGGCAGCGTCCTCGAATGATTCGGCTGTGTGGGATTTCTTGCTGAGTGATGAGATTTTATCAGAGAGCATGGATGAGGATACACCGTAAATATTCTCTTCGCGCGCAGGGTAAATTTCGCAGAGTGTGATCTCGTCGGCGGCGGATTCTGCAAAAGAAGATACAAAATCCCCGAACAGCTCGTGTGTGCGTGAGAAAGTATGCGGCTGGAACACGACGTGCAGCTTTCCGCGGCAGATTTTTTCCGCACCTGCGAGAGTTGTTGCGATCTCGGTCGGATGGTGCGCGTAGTCGGAATATACGTCAGCTCCGCGTGTTGTACGGCAGATCTTTTCCATACGGCGCGCAACACCGGTGTATTCGTGAAGTCCCTCGGCGATTTTGTCAGACGGAACTCCGCAGACCGAACACGCGGCAAAAGCGGCGAGAGCATTGCTGATGTTGTGCTCACCGGGAACGGAAAGTCTGATGTGTGTGATTTCGCTTCCGTGCGAGATGATATCAAATTCGGGATAACCGTCAGTGAATTTCACATTTGCGGCGCGGTGATCGGCTGAATCGGAATTTACACCGAACGTGATGATGTTCCCGCTGTAACGCCCAAGAAGTCCGCGGCAGTTTTCGTCATCGAGATTCAGAACCGCATATCCGTCATCTCCTGTGATCGAGATGAATTTCGCGAACGAATCGCATACGGCTTCGATCGACGGGAAATAGTCGATGTGATCAAGCTCGATATTCAGAACAACCGCGATGCTCGGATTGAAATCGAGGAATGAATCCATATATTCGCAGGCTTCAAAAGCAAAATATTCATGCGATCCGATGATGTCGACAGTGCCCGTTTCCTTGAGCGGAGCGCCGCACATTATCGTGGGATCAACATTCGCATGGGAAAGAATCCGCGCGATCATGCCGGTAGTTGTGCTCTTGCCGTGCGTGCCGGAGATGCCTATGCGGTGATTGTATTCGGTCATGATGTATCCGAGATAGTCAGCGCGTGAGATCACGGGAATGCTGTTTGCTTTGGCATATGCATATTCGGGATTGTTCTCGGGCATAGCTACGGTGTAGATCAGCGCATCAATGCCGTCCATATGCGATGCGTTGGATTCGTAGTAAACCGTCACACCCATGTCCTCGAGTTTCTTTGTCAAAGGAGATGGCGAGCGGTCGTAACCCGAAACATTGTATCCGCGGATATGGCTGATGTGCGCGAGCGAGTTCATGCTGACGCCGCCGATCCCTGCGAAGAAGAGATTTGATTTTCCGTCAAGTATATTTTTTATTCCGTTGTAACCGAAGTGAGTATTAGGCAGAGCCATTTGTTCGTCCCTTTCAAAATAAGTAATGTATCCGTGAAGACGGAACGGATTTTTACCGGATTATGTATAAATCAGCTTTACATACATATTATAGCATAATTTAGAAAAAAAGATACATTCATTTTAAAAATTATTTATGAATCCATTGAATCATTTTCATAACTGAGGTGTATACTTATACTCAACCTTTAATATCACACAAGGAGAAAACTATGGTTATAACAGATATCAAGGTAAGAAAGCTTTTTGATGAAGGTCCGATGAAAGCTATCGTTTCGGTGACATTCGATTCACAGCTCGCCCTTCATGACATCAAGGTGATCAGTGTCCGCGACAAAAACTTTATCGTGATGCCCAGCCGCAAGAATCCCGACGGCACATATCGCGATATAGTACACCCCATCAACGCTGATTTCAGAGGCAAGCTGGAAGAAGAAGTTATCAAGGCATATGAAGAAGAGCTTGCCCGTGCCGCAGCCGAAACCGAAGTTGAAGCTATCGAAGCAAGAGAAGCGGAACTGGCAGGTCAGATCTGACGCCGCTGAGAAACAAACGACATTTTTACATGACAGTTTAATATGGTTTTTATCAATATAATTATAGAAATCCGACATAATAAAGAATCCGTCCGCACAGCTTTTTGAAGGTATGATCAGCGGCGGATTTTTTCTTTTGTCAAATAAAAATTTCAACAAAAAATATACAGCAGGTTCGGCGATTTATATAAACATCTATAAACATGAAAAAATTAAGAAATAACTGTTTATTTTTATTAATGAATGTGTTATAATTATACACAAAATCCGGATGGAAATTCAAAGGTCAAATGAGGTATGTTATGCCGAAGGATATGTCAATAAAGAAAGTTCTGCTGATCGGATCGGGTCCTATCGTAATCGGACAGGCGGCTGAATTCGATTATGCCGGAACACAGGCTGCAAAAACGCTCAAAGAAGAGGGAGTAGAGGTAATTCTTGTCAACTCCAATCCCGCTACGATCATGACTGACTGCGCGATGGCGGACAAGATATTCCTTGAACCTTTGTGCGAGGAAACGATCAAACGCATAATTATCGAAGAAAAACCGGACAGTCTTCTCGGAACTCTCGGCGGACAGACCGGTCTGAATATGGCAATGAAGCTCGAGAGAGAGGGCTTTCTGCGCGAACACAATGTCCGTCTTCTCGGCGTTGAGACAGATACAATCGACCGTGCGGAAGACAGACAGCTCTTCAAGGAAGCTATGGAAAAGATAAACCAGCCCGTCATTCCCTCGGATATCACAACGACAGTCGAGGGTGCGATGCAGCTCGGTGAAAAGCTCGGCTATCCGATCATTGTACGTCCTGCATTCACACTCGGCGGAACAGGCGGCGGTATTGCTGAGACCCCCGATGAGCTTCGCGAGATTTCCGAAGGCGGTATCGCTGCATCCCCGATCGGACAGATCCTCGTTGAAAAGTGCGTCGCCGGCTGGAAAGAGATCGAGTTTGAAGTAATGCGCGACCGTGATGACAATGTTATCATCGTCTGCTCGATGGAAAACTTCGACCCTGTCGGAATACATACAGGTGACTCAATCGTTGCCGCTCCCGCGCTCACAATCACCGATGACGAGTTTGCAATGCTCAAATCCGCTTCTCTCGCAATTATCAGCGAATTGCGGATCACAGGCGGATGCAATATCCAGTTCGCCCTGCATCCCACATCAAAGGAATACGCCGTAATCGAGGTTAATCCGCGTGTATCCCGTTCGTCCGCTCTTGCATCAAAGGCAACAGGCTACCCGATTGCAAAGGTCACAACAAGACTCGCGCTCGGATATACGCTTGATGAGATCATCAATAAAGACACCAAAGAAGAAGCCGCATCGTTCGAGCCGTCGGTTGATTACATCGTAGTAAAATTCCCGAGATGGCCTTTCGATAAATTCGTCTACGCATCCCGTAAGCTCGGCACACAGATGAAAGCAACGGGCGAGGTTATGTCGATCGGCGAAACATTCGAGAACGCGCTGATGAAAGCAGTACGCGGAGCGTGTATCGGAATGGATTCGCTCGGACACGAAAAATACCGTGAGATCGAGACAGATCGGCTGCCCGGACTCATCGCTGAGGGAACAGATGAAAGACTGTTCTTCGTATATGAAGCTATGCGCCGCGGATCTCTTACGATTGACGATATTTACAGAATCACAAAAATCGACAAGTGGTTCCTTGATAAAGTAAAAATTATCGTTGATACCGAAAACGCACTTGAGAGCGCAGGAGAGAACCTTGACGAAGAACTTTACCGCCATGCGAAGATTGTAGGATATCCCGACAGCGCGATCTCACGACTCACAGGTGTTAAAAATATTAAATATCATGTTCCCGTAACGTTTAAGACGGTAGATACCTGCTCGAGAGAATTCTCGGTTGACACACCGTACTTCTACTCATCGTATGTTGACGGTGACGAGGCGGCTGAGTTCATCTCACAGTATAAGAAGAGCCCTCTCGGAACGGTCATGGTAGTAGGCTCGGGTCCTATCAGAATCGGACAGGGCATCGAGTTCGACTACGCATCCGTTCATTGCGTATGGGCGCTGAAAAAAGCAGGATATGACGGCAGGATCAGCATTGAGGGAAGAACGCAGCTGACCTTTGATGAGATGGTCAGAACTTCGTACGAGGTCATGCAGCTTGTAAGATGATTGAGTTCTTGGGGACGCTGTCCCCAAACCCCTGCT
>CAZPPN010000143.1:0-5846 GCA_964588425.1 uncultured Ruminococcus sp.
AGTGCAGAGTGCAGAGTGCAGAATGCAGAGTGCAGAGTTAAGGAAGATTTCAGGATCGGTGATCCGGAAATCATTGTTACAAGGTTCAGCCGTGTATTACAAAACTCCAATGATTTTCGTCTCGAAGAGAAGAAAATCTACCTCAACTCTGCACTCTGCACTCAAATTTTATAATGATCCAAAGGAATCCGACACAATGTACGATATTCTGAAAAATATATGGAAAACCCCAACCTCAACTTTTACTCCGCTTCCTTTCTGGTTCTGGAATGACGCAATCGAAAAGGATGAGCTCGTTCGCCAGATCAACGAAATGCATAAAAAAGGCGTCGACGGATTCGTGATTCACCCCCGTCTCGGCATGACTTCACCCGAATACCTCTCCGATGAGTATTTCGACCTCGTTGAAGCAGCAGCCGAAGCCGCTAAAAAACGTCGCATGATGATCGCGCTCTACGATGAGGCTATATATCCCTCCGGCTCGTGCCGCGGTGAAGTCGTAAAATCCAATCCCAAGCTCGCCGCGCGTATGCTCTATCCGCTGCCGCTTGACACGGAAGTACCCGACGGCGAAGATATCCTCTACCGCGTATGGCTCAGATTCGATGACGACGGATTCCTCGCCGAGACTTCACTTGACGAGAAAAAAGACGGCGGTTTTGTGGGCTACAATCTCGTTCTCGGCTATACGGGGGGTACTATCCGCGGTCTTTCTCCCGATGAAGATGACGGACAGCCGAACGCGCCCCTCGCCGCAGACCTGCTCAACCCCATCGCAGCCGAAACTTTCATCGAGCTGACGCATGAGAGATATCACAAGCGTCTCGCGCCCTATTTTGCTTCAACAATCATCGGTATTTTCACCGACGAGCCGTCTCTCACGGGAAGATGCCCCAAGCGCACCGACGGTATAAGCTGGTCTTACGGCACGCTCGAGGACTTCTTTGAGTGCGGCGGCGAGATCGAAAACCTCTGCGCTCTCCTGTTCCCCGTGAAAACTCCCAAGCAGAGAAGGGAAGCCGAATATATCTACCGATGCACGATCAGATCCGCGATCGGAAAGAATTACTACAAGCCGCTGTCCGACTGGTGCAGAAGCCACGGAATCGCGCTGATGGGACATCCTGCCGAAAGCTGTGACTGCGATGTGATGAAATATTTCGACATCCCCGGTCAGGATCTCGTTTGGCGCATGGTTGAGGAAGGGACGGAGCTTACCTCAAACGATTCACCCCTCGTGAAATGTGCCGCCGACTATGCACGCCACAACGGAATCGCGCGATGCTCAGTCGAAGTGTTCGGCGCGTGCGGAAAAGCAGACAATCCGTGGGATTTCACTCCCGACGAGATGATGTGGTACCTCAACTTCCTCTTTGCGCGCGGATGCAACCTTGTCATACCCCATGCGTTCTACTATTCGCTCCGCACTCCCGTTCAGTCAGACGACAGACCGCCGGATGTGGGCATGAACAGCGTTCTGTGGGATGACTACAAGAAGCTCTCGGCGTATATCAAGAGAATGTCGTGGCTCAACTCGACCGGCTCGAACAATCCCGACGCGTGCGTGCTTTGCTCATCGGAACATATGCCGCGCTCGACTGTTGAAAATCTGTACAAAAAAGGATACACATTCAACTACCTCACGCTTGACGATCTGATGAACCGCGCGAGAATCGAGGGTGGAAAGATCTGCATTGACCGTTACAAGTACAGCGTACTTTTGATTGACCCGAGGCTCAGACTCTCCGGCGAGCACGTTATCAAGATCGGGCATTTTGTGACGGGCGGCGGACAGATGTACCGGGGCAACGCGTTCGGCGTATTCATGGAGAAAAACGTAAAGAAAACGTCCTACTTTGACGGTGAGACAGGCGGACGTCTGAGATATGTACACCTCACGAAGAGCGGAATGCCGTTCTTTGTTATGATAAACGAAGGAAATGAAGTGATCGAGGGCAGGCTTGTGACGGATATCTCCTGCGGCGCTGCTGACTTTGACCCGATGACGGGTGATGTGACGGATCTCTCATGCAAGATGGTTGAAGGCGGATTTGCGTATGATGTAAAGATACCGCCGCACTGTGCGAAAGTAATCGGAATGAACCCGTCGTCTCTGCCGAACATTGCGGCCGGTGAGGAGAAAGAGCCGTCGCTCTGCGAAGTATGCTCACTCAGCGAGGGGCGCATGATATTCGATTATTCCCCCGCGCACGCAGACCGTGTGATCCTCTCGGCATCCGCAGTACACGATATCGCCACCGTGAAAGTAAACGGATCAGACTGCGGCAAGTTCATTTTCAAGCCATACGAGCTCGATATCACGGCTTATGTCAAAGAAGGCTCCAACACCGTAGAAATCACCGCAATCCCCAGCCCTGCGAACACCTACGGCAACCCCACCCAAGTCGGCGTCGAAGGCATCGCTGTGAGGATGTATAAGTGAATGTAAACCGGGGATTACTCAGGGAGATACTTTTTGAAAAAAGTACCTCCCCGAACCCCACCTCAAAAACTTTTATACTGGGTTATATGATGGGTACGATGCAGATTTGTTAGAGAGACTGACTTGATTCTTCAGCCTGTAAATTTAGTTTTACTAAATCGTGCGCTGTACGAAGAATTACAGTTTACTGAAAACATTGCACTACACCAATCACCCCACCCAGTATAAAGTTTTTTGAAAGGGGTTTGAAGTATGCTCCGCAAACTTCGTAAAATCTTTTTTCCAAAAAAGTTTTCCCCGAGTACTCTCCCCCAAAAAACACGGAACTTTTGGGTGTCGGGAAACGTCTAAAGAGTGTACATTAGATTGAATACGGAGGTATATTGTATGAAGAAGACTATCAGAAATCTGATCGCGGCGGGGCTGGCTGTGACGCTGCTTTCGGCTGCATCTTGCTCGAAGCAGGCGGAGATTGCGGATACCTCCGGTGTAAAGCGTGATCCGCAGGCGGGAGTTACGGTTGACACTGACGTGAGCTTCAACGCGGTGTACTCGCGCACGGACGGGTATCTTGAGAAGAAGCAGTACCCTTACGTGACCGTTATCAACAACAGAACGGAGATCGAACGGTACACATCCGAGAACGAGGGCCGGTACGATTTCTATACTACTTTTTACGACACGGTAACGCAGTACGACACGGCGTTTTTTGAGAAAAGCTCGCTTATCATGATTCTGCTTGAAGAGCCGAGCGGATCGTACACCCACGAAGTCACCGATGTGATCTACGACAGCGAGACCGGATGCACGGACGTGAAGATCGAGCGCAGCGTTCCCGGGGAAGCGACCGACGACATGGCTGAGTGGCACATCATCGTCGAGATCCCGAAAGACAGCCCGATCCTCGACTACCCCGACCGAATCACGGTTGATGTAACGGACAAGAAAGTATAAAACATAAAAAATACGGCAGGATAAACCTATGACAGCACTTGAAAAACTCATCACAGAGATCGGATTTGAAGATTTCGACAAAAACGAGATCCTCGCGTTTGCGGTTGACGGAAATAATGCGGAAGTGATCGCTTGCGCCGACGGATACGCCGAAAATAACAAATGGGACGAGCTTACGCAGAAAACAGGCGACCCGGCTTACGCAATGGCTGCTCTCCTCGCGATGCTGAAAATTTCGGTGTCGGCGTGGGACGAGTACGAAAAGCGCGGCATATCACACGAGATTTACGTTGACACAATGACCGACATCCGTGTTTGGGCGTACAATCACAAAAGAGCGAGCGGACACCTCGGCTTGTCTGAACTCGCGTGGGTCAGCGGATCCGCAAAGCTCGGAAGATTCAAACTCGGCAGACTCCAGTACAACTTCACGCAATACAGCAAGGAAAGTGAACGCGACGCATCCTTACCCCTCAGCACAGGCGACTGTATGCTTGACGTACACATTCAGCAGGACGGCGCATTTACGGACGAGATGTGCGGAGAATCGCTTGCAATGGCGGCAGAATTTTTCCGCAGTCAGTATCCGGATCGCGACATCAAGGGATTCATGTGCCACTCGTGGCTTCTCTCACCCGGGCTCTCGCAGGTACTTCCCGAGACATCGAACATCATAAAGTTCGGCAAGCGGTTCACAATAATCGACAATCAGGCTGAAAACGACGGACAGGCGATCGAGCGTATTTTCGACACGAAGTTCAAGAGCGCGGACAGCAAGCCGACATCTCTGCAGATCAAGGCGAAGGCGCTTCTTGACGCAGGCGGACATCTCGGCAACGCGCTCGGTGTGATTTTGCTTTGAATCGGACGGAAAAGCAAAAAAGCTGCAGCAAAGTAAGGGTAGTGTTATACCCTGAAATGCAGCAGCTTTTTTTGAGTTAAGAGTTAAGAGTGCAGAGTGCAGAGTTAATGTAGATTTTCTTCTCTTCGAGCAGAAAATCATTGGATTTTTTCGGATGTACGTCACCACACCGTAGGGGCGATTAACGAATCGACCGCCGTGCAATGTCAACCGAACAATATTGCTGACCTGCGTGCGTAAGATCAAAGATCGGCAATAACCTGCGCGAGGTCGCTTACGTTACGGCAGATGACATCGGCTTTGTGTTCCGCAAGCTCCGCTTCATCGCCGTATCCCCATGTGACGCCGACCGATACCGCACCGACCTCTTTCGCGCCGTCGATATCGTACATTCTGTCGCCGATCATCACGATTTCGCCGGGATCATCTCCGTCACCGAAGCCGAGAGACTCCAGCGCGTATCGGATGACGTCCCCTTTTTCGACACGGCTTCCGTCCATTGTCGATCCGCAGATCGCATCAAAATACTCCGCCAGCTCAAACTCACGCATGATGTTCACGGCGAACTCTTCCGGCTTCGATGTGGCGAGTGCGAGCTTTACACCGGACGTTTGTCCGAGTTTTTTCACCAGTTCAAGCTGTTCGCGGATGCCGGCGTAAGGTGTATTTTCCTTCCAGCCGACTGACGAAAACCTCACGCGGTACAGTCTGAGCGCTTCTTTTGCACACTCTTCCGTCATACCGAAGTATTTCATGAAAGACGGCACAAGCGGCGGTCCGATGAATTTGTACAGCTCATCGCGCGGGGGAATATCGTATCCCATCTCGCCGAGCGCGTACATGATGCAGTTTGTGATTCCTTGTGCGGGATCGGTGAGAGTTCCGTCGAGGTCGAAGAGGATGTATTTTGCCATATTTTGTCACCTTTCTTAAATAATCATATCAATTGCGTACAGCAGGACGAGATGCGCGGGGTAGAAAATGTAGAAGAAATATTTCATCGAGTATCTGCCGCGTTTGCCGTTGTAGAGCGCAATGATCGGAACGGTGAGGAGTGACCAGTACTGAATCACGAAAATGTCGGTGATATCGATGCAGAGCGCGAGCAGGGCGACGGAAAACATAACGAGGCGGCGGT
This sequence comes from uncultured Ruminococcus sp., assembly GCA_964588425.1. GTDB lineage: Bacteria > Bacillota > Clostridia > Oscillospirales > CAG-272 > UMGS1696. Next base: position 5,398 of record CAZPPN010000143.1, read on the forward strand.
GCTTGTCCTTGAAGAGGCTTGTAAAAACCGGAAGCATAATACCGAAAAATCCGTAATCGACCTCGACTGTCAGGCAGAGCACGAACGAAAGGGCAACTGCCGTGACGCAGAGTACGGAGGAGATAATGCGGTCAGCGGCGGAGGACAGTTGTGTTTTTGTGATTTTCTCAACCGTGCGGGCGAGGGGACTTTTTTCGCCGGAGAGAGATTTACGGAGTGAGTCGACGAGTGCCATTATGACGATCGCGATCGAGAACGAGATCAGGATTCCGAGATAAATTTCTCCGTCGACGATGGTGTAAACTATCTGGCAGAGAATACCGAGCACGGCGACGCGAAGGAAATAGAGCAGCCGGTTTTTGGTATATCGGAAGCCCTCGGCGATGCAGTAGGCGTATATGGGAAACGCGAGCCGCCCGATGACACGCATGACGGAAACCTCGGGGAAG
>CAZPPN010000144.1:0-5838 GCA_964588425.1 uncultured Ruminococcus sp.
TGATCTTCACAATCGGTGAAAACATGAACATCCGTCGTTTCGTTATCGTTGACGGTGTTACATCCACATATATCCATGGCGGCGGTATGGCCGGTGTTATCGTTAAGTTCGATACAGACGCAGAAGTAGCAGCTAAGGCTGAATTTGCTGAATTCGCAAAGAACATCTGCCTCCAGATCGCAGCAGGTACACCTCCGACATACGTTTCCAAGGAAGAAGTTCCGGAATCTGTTCTCAATGAAGAAAGAGAAATTCTCATGGCTCAGATCAAGAATGACGAAAAGAACGCTAAGAAGCCTGAAGCAATCATCGCTAAGATGGTAGAAGGCAGAATCGGTAAGTTCTACGAAAAGGCTTGCCTTAACGAACAGCTCTACGTTAAGGACGACAGCATGACAATCGCTAAGTATGTAGCGGCTGCTGAAAAGGAACTCGGCGGATCTATCAAGATCAACTCTTTCGTTCTCTTCGAAAAGGGTGAAGGTCTCGAAAAGAGAGAAGACGACTTCGCAGAAGAAATTGCTAGACTCACAGGTCAGGCTCAGTAATATTCTGATAAATACAGTACCGATGTGGGGTTCCATGTCGGTACTTTTTTATAAAATCCTAAAATAGCCGCAAAAGCAGATCTAACAGACTGTCCGCGGCGCTATATGAGGTGAAAAGATGAAAAAAACAGTCTATGTAACCGATGCACCCTATAACGCAAAAGGTGACGGAGTAACAAATGACCGTGCCGCTATCCAGGCTGCTGTTGACGATGTGTTCGCACAGGGCGGCGGAACAGTAGTACTCACAGAAGGACGTACATACCTCAGCGGTAATATTGTTCTCAGAAGCGGCATTGAATTTCATTTCGGCGACGGCGCAACTCTTTATCAGAGCTCCAGCCGCAATGACTATGTGAAGCCCCTCGACAACTGTGAGTACGAACCTTATCTTCCAATGTACGGTCATAACGTCGTTCCCGGCGTAAAGTGGAGCCATGCGTGGTATTTCAACTACCCCATGCTCTTCGCGGCTGAAGGTACACATGATGTGAAGATCACCGGAAACGGTACAATCTGCATGATGCCCGACGATGAACCCGAAAAGATACTCAGAATCTGTCCCGTAGGTTTCTACCGTACAAGCAATTTTGAGGTTTCCGATATCACAATCACCAACTACCACTCCTATGGAATGATGATCTATACCTGCGATCACGGTCTGTTCCGCAACATTACAATACATAAGAACAGCCACGGAAACGGTGACGGTATCGGTCTCATGAACTGCCAGAACATCCGTGTTACAGAATGCCATATGTTCACCGGTGACGACTCGGTTTATATCTTCCAGTCCTATAAGGATCCCAGAGGCGGCGGATGGTGGTCTTCCGATGATCCTCAGCCTTCTCTCAATATTGAAATCGACCATAACGACCTCGAATCCAATCACTGCAAAGCGTTCGGTATGATCTTGTGGGGTCTCGAATGCCCCGATCAGGAAAAGATCGAAGTCAGAAATGTATACGTTCATGATAACCACTTCAAGTCTCTCGGTAACTGGAACTATAATCCCTATACCGAAAAGATCGGACATCCTCCGGTAACAACTTTCAGATTTGAAAATAACGTGATCGACACAATCGAAGAAAACTTCTTCGAAACAAAGATCAGCGATATGAACGGATTCCACTCCATGACTGAAATGCATAACGGAAACTTCGAAGACGGCGGTCTCGCATTCTGGGCATACAGAAAGAACGCTAACGAAAAATCTGTATACGCAGGCCGCGATTCAGTCGGACAGGACGGAGAAGTTTACGGATGCATTGACCATCTTGACGAAGGTGACGCAGCGCTCTACCAGGGTCTCTACATCAAGACAGGCGAAAAGTGCACATTCCGCGCTATGGTTCAGACAAGCGGAGATACCTGCCGTATGTTCGTAAGAAACCTCGACAGCGGTGAACTCATCGCTTCCAAGGAATTCTGCAATATTGAGTGGAAGTACGAAGAGCTTGAATTTGAAGTTCCCGCAAACGATAACTATCATATCGGTATAGAAAGAGGCAGCGCTGAAAAGGGTTGGGCAAGAATCGACAATGCACGTCTCATGGGTAACTATGAAGGCGCATTCGGCTATAAGAAAGTTATTATGGATGACGGTAAGGTTGTCTATGTTTACAACGAAGACTGAGCCTTGAAAAAATAAAATTAACGGATCGGATGTTCTCGCAGTAAATAAGAACTCCCGGTCCGTTTTATGTTTGCCAAACTATGCAAAATATCTTGTAAAACCTTTAAGATTGTGCTAAAATAATCTTGTCTAAATAAACTTACGAAGGAGAATCCGAATGGCAGATCAAAATAAAATCATCGCTGTTGTAACCGAAGCTCCGTATAATGCAAAAGGTGACGGAAAAACCAACGACCGTCCTGCAATTCAGGCTGCAATTGACGATGTGTATTCAAATGGAGGAGGCACGGTAATTCTTCCGGGCGGCAAAACATATCTCAGCGGAAATCTGATTCTCAGAAATAATGTTGAGCTTCATTTCGAGGACGGAACAACACTTCTGCAAAGCTCCGATCCGGATGATTACGTAAAACCTGTCGGAGACGGATGCGAACCGTACAGACCGAGTTACGGATACAACCTCTGCGCCGAAATCAAGTGGAGCCACCTGTGGTATTACAATTATCCGCTGATTTTCGCGTGCGAGGGAACACATGATATAAAAGTTACGGGGAAGGGTACGCTTCTCATGATGCCTAACGATGATCCCGAGAAGATTCTCAGAATCTGTCCGATCGGCTTCTATCGCATAAGTGACTTTGAAATTTCCGACATCACGATCACAAACTACCATTCCTATGCAATGATGCCGTTTACATCAAGCAACGGGCTTATAAAGAATGTGGTGATCGAAAAATGGAGTCATGGAAACGGTGACGGAATCTGCCTCATGAACTGTCAGAACATCCGCATTACAGGATGCCGTATGTTCACGGGCGATGATTCGATCTACATTTTCTCATCATACAAAGACCCCCGCGGTGGAGGATGGTGGTCGTCTGACGATCCTCAGCCATCGCTCAACATAGAAATTGATCACAACGACCTCAGATCCAACCACTGCAAAGCGTTCGGCATGATTCTGTGGGGCATCGACTGTCCCGATCAGTCAAAGGTAGAGGTACGTAATCTATATGTTCATGATAACCACTTCGAGACTATGGGAAACTGGCTGTATAATCCGTACACTACAAGAAACGGATATCCGCCCGTTACCAATGTGAGATTTGAGAACAATATCATAGACGCAATCGAGCCGAACTTCTTCGAAACGCAGATCACGGATATGAATTATTTCCACTCCACAAGATCCGTGAAAAACGGTGGATTCGAGAACGGCGGACTTGTGTTCTGGTCATACCGCAAAAATTCGAACGAAGATTCTGTCGGAGTCGGATACGATGAAGTCGGTCAGGAAGGACGCGCATACGGATACATCGACCACCTCTCAGAAGGCGATGCAGCGCTCTACCAGGGACTTTTCATCAGAGGTGATGAGATGTGCTGTCTGTGGGCTAAACTTCAGACCAGCGGCGCCACGTGCCGTATGTTCGTGCGTGATCTCGATACCGGTGAGCTTGTGGCGTCAAAGGAATTCTCAAATACCGAATGGGAAAATGTCCAGCTTGATTTCAAAGTGCCGAGAGACGCAAACTACCATGTAGGTATCGAAAGGGGAAACGCTGAGAGCGGCTGGGCAAGGATCGACAATATGACTCTCCTCGGCAACTGCGACGCGGCGTTCGGATACCTCAGAGCGGGAACAGACTATCAGCGAGGATGGAAACCCCTGTATTTCTATAACAAAGATCTCTGGAATTTCGGTATTTCCGAGAACGATAATAAAAACTGATCAATTTTTGGAGGAATAAAATGATTGCAGATATCAGAGTTGTAAACGAATATCTCGATTCCATCGTGAATCATCCCAAAACACCCGATGAAGTAAGATACGGCGAAGGACTCCTTTACGACTGGAACGAGGATATGCCTTATTCATCGGATACATACGCCGCTGAGATCGAAAAAGATCCCGACCGTGATTTTGTTATCCTGAACCTTGCCGATATCCAGTGCCATGACGGGGAAGCATTCAGCAAAGTCGGCGAGTTCTACGAAGAAACCATCGACAAGCTCATCAAGAAAGTAAAGCCGGACCTCATTACAATGACAGGCGATAACGCTTTCGACCCGTTTGCATATTTCAAGCTCATCAGATTTATCGAATCTTATAATATCCCGTGGGCACCCGTAATGGGCAACGCGGACCATACAGGATGCGTAAGCGAATTCTGGATCGGATATCAGCTTTCAGAAGCGAAAAACTGTCTTTACGACTTCGGTCCCAAGGGTATGGGTGATGGAAACTATATCATCAATATCACGGAAAACGGTAAAATCATCCATACACTCTTCATGATGGACTCTCACCACGAAGAAGAAATGCAGGTTGGCAGCTACGACCACTTCTATGATAACCAGATCGCGTGGTATAAATGGGCGGTCAACGGTATCAAAAATGAAGCCGGCGGAGTTGTAAAGAGCACAGTATTCATGCACATTCCCGTTCCTGAATATCAGAATGCGTGGGATTCTATTTACAATAAGGAAACAGGCGAGCTTGCCCCCGAATACAGAGACAGAGCATTCTGCAAGGTTCATGAAAAAATGGGTCCGCCGGAATTCAATAACGGTTTCTTCGACCTCTGCAAGGAACTCGGCAGCACAAAGTACATGATCTGCGGACATGACCATAAGAACTGCTTCGATATCGAATATGAAGGCATCACACTCATCTACGGTATGAAGACAGGCTACGGATGCTATTGGGAAAGAGAAACAAACGGCGGTACAACACTTACACTCTCGTCCGACGGAAGCATCAGAACCGAGCATCATTATATCGATCCGAAAGAGTCCAAAGTAAAGGAATTCATGCTTGAATATTACGGCGTTAACCTTTACAGTGAAGAGCTCGTTGTGCACGAAGGTAACTGATAAATATAACTGAAACAAAAATACGGTGATTCAACGAGTCACCGTATTTTCATTTTTGATTATTCGACTTTCATCATTTCGCTCTGTCCGATAATACCGGGCGAGAGAAGCACAAGTACATCAGCGTTTTCCGAATCAACAAAGTTCGGCAGGAATGTTGACGAGATGTATCTCAGATCAACAACTGTGATCTTGCTGTAATACTCAAGTATGAGAGGAGCAATGCTGCTTCCGAAAGAGTCGCGGATGAGGATCAGCTCGCGGTCGGTCTCAGACTTTGTGTTTTTCAGCTCAACGATCGGAACAGCGCCGCCGAGGAAAACATCATACATATCGACTGTCTTGCCGTCAATTGCATTCTGATCGTATACTCCGGATTTGTCTACCGCAATATATGTGACTTCAGCGGAATCGAGAATATCGCTTGTCAGATATATGATATTCTCGCTGTCAATGCCGAGAGCCGACTGACCTGCGTAAACTCCGTAGAAATCGGAAAGTTCATTGGCTGTGTAAGACGATTCGGCATCGGGATTTGCTTCCATACACATTCCGGATACCAGAGCCGACACAACAGGGAACAGCTTCTCCTGACGCCAGTGTGAGTCGGTCTTGTAGTATGACTCAAGTGCGAGTGTGCCCGTAATGTCGATCTGCGTGAATGACGGCAAAGCTGCGTAAAGCGTGTCACACATCAAATCAAGGTCAAGTACGGGATGAACACCGTCTTCCATGTAATACGCCTTGTGGGGGATTACAGAGACGTACGCGCTGCCG
>CAZPPN010000145.1:0-2914 GCA_964588425.1 uncultured Ruminococcus sp.
TCTTTCTTGAACCACTGGCGGATCTTTGTTCTCGCTTCGCTTGTCTTGACGATCTTGAGCCAGTCTCTGCTCGGACCTTTTGCAGTTGCAGATGTGATAATCTCGACGATCTCTCCGGTCTGCGGAACTCTGTCGATCGGAGCTATCATACCGTTGATCTTCGCGCCGACCATTCTGTTTCCGACCTGCGAGTGGATCGCATATGCAAAGTCGATCAGAGTGGAATTCTGCGGAAGCGCGATGACATCCCCCTTGGGAGTGAACACAAATGTCTCATCGCTGAAGATATCAATCTTCAAAGCGTGCATGAAGTCCTCGGAGTCGATCGCGCCATCTTCGGTATCAATGAGCTTGGCAATCCACGACAGCTTCTTGTCGATATCTTCCTTGCTCCTTGCACCGGATTTATATTTCCAGTGAGCCGCGATACCGTATTCAGCGATATGGTGCATCTCGCGGGTTCTGATCTGAACTTCAAACGGGATACCGTCGCGTCCGATTACCGTGGTATGGAGTGACTGGTACATATTCGGCTTCGGTGTCGAGATATAGTCCTTGAAACGTCCCGGGATACTCTTGAAAAGCTCATGAATTATACCGAGAGCAGTATAGCACTCAAGTTCTGTGTCAACAATGATTCTGATAGCGTAAAAGTCGTAGATTTCATCGAAGCTCTTGTTCTGCTTGAACATCTTGCGGTATATCGAATATACAGTCTTTACACGGCCTTCGAGAGTGAAGTTGATATTATATTCGTCGAGCTTTTCCGACACGAACTGACGTGTGTTTTCGATGAAATTCTGGTTCAGACCGTATTTCTTTTCGATATCGTTCGACACCTCGCTGTATCCGATCGGATCGAGGTACGACAAAGCGAGGTTTTCAAGTTCCTGCTTCATTCTCTGCATACCGAGTCGGTGAGCGAGAGGAGCATAAACGTGCATCGTTTCAAGAGCGGTAGCGCGTCTCTTGTGCTCCGCTTTTACTCCGAGTGTACGCATATTGTGAAGTCTGTCGCAGAGCTTGATGAAGATAACGCGGATATCCTTTGACATGGCGAGAAGCATTTTACGGATATTCTCCATATTCGCCTCTTCTTTATCTTCCACGTTGATGACCTTCATTTTTGTCAGACCGTCAACGAGGAGCGCGACATCGTCACCGAAAAGCTGTTTTATGATATCGAGATTTGTCTTATCGGGACAGTCCTCGACCGTATCATGAAGAAACGCCGCGCAGATAGAATCCGTATCGAGACCGAGAGATGTAACGATCTCAGCTACTGCGATGGGATGCGAGATATAAGGATCGCCGCTTACACGGAACTGTCCTTCGTGAAGTGACTTGGCGTACAGGTATGCGCGTTCTATCTTTTCGACATCGTAATGCTTTTCGCTGCTCTCAAGAACAGACATCAGCTTTTCGACACCTGTGAATTCTTTTTTATCTTCCATAGTCATATTTACATTTTCTGACCGAAGTCAGCCTTCAGTTTTCTGTATATATTGGATTTATCGAGATTTGTCTTGGTTTTGAGGTAGATATATCTGAAAGCATATGTCTCATGCTCCGCCTCAATTTTATTCACCTCAAGAATATTCAGCTCCCTGAATGTCATGAGGATGAATTTCAGCTTTACATAGCTGATCTTTGTTCCGGCAGTTTTCAGAAGATGCATAAGCGCGCGAACACTGAAAACCTCATGCTCGGCTCTGAGTTCACGTCTGAGTGTGCTGTAAACCGCCGCAAATTCTTCGTGAGAAGGTACGATTGACGCCGCTGACATGGGATCAAGTCTCATATCGGCAGGTTTCAATCCTTTTTTGATATTGCTGTAAAGCTCCCTCTCGGCACTCTCATTTCTGAACTGGTAATCTGTGAGACGGACATCCTTGACGATCATCTGCAGACTCTTTATGTTCTGGAATTCGTTGATATCGAGAGTGAACATTATATCCACCATATCCCCGGGATAGATATCAAGCTCGGTAAGGGACTGACGGAAGCACATCGCACTTATGTACTCTCCACCGACCTTTACGGTAAGCCGTGTATGCTTGCCTCCGCCGACGAGAGCAGTATCGTAAAGGGGAACATTTTTCAGAACGAACACGGGAACGGGATTTGAAACTCCGTAGGGCTCGAGATAGTAAAGCTCGTTTGCCTGACGCATGGTGATATCTTCACAAAGAAGCTCGCACTCGGCTTCAAGTGATGTCTGCATTTCTGCACTGCCGAGGCATTCTCTGGCATATGCATTGATGCGCTTTTTGAATTCCTCGAGGTTCTCACGCTTGATCGTAAGTCCTGCGGCAAGCTCATGTCCGCCGAATTTTTCAAGAAGATCGGAGCACGCGCTGAGACTGTCGACAAGATTCATGCCCTTGACGCTTCTGCCCGAGCCTTTTCCGAGATCTTCTCCGCTCGGTCCGCAATCCGCGCTTCCCGAACCCTCGAATGAAACAAGGATTGACGGACAGCCGTATTTTTCGGTAATTCTTGATGCAACGATACCGATGATACCGTGATGCCATGTCTCATTGTCAAGTACAATTACTGGATCATTTTCAAAATCGTGATTTTCGGTAATCTGAGCGTAAGCCTCTTCGATTATCATGTTCTCCTCTGTCTGGCGTTCGTGATTGATCTGGCACAGACTTCTTGCAATCGGCGCTGCTGTCTCACAGTCCTCGGCGAGGAAAAGCTCAACCGCAATCGATGCGTCGCGGATTCTGCCGGCTGCGTTGATTCGGGGAGCAATGGTATATCCGATGAATGAAGCCGTAATCTTCTTTTTTGTGTTGTATTTTGACTCAAGCCGTGTTGCCTCGATCAGCTCGACAAGTCCCGGTCTTGCGGTATCTTCGATGAGATTAAGTCCGTGACTGACGATGAGGCGGTTTTCATCCTTGAT
>CAZPPN010000145.1:2924-5837 GCA_964588425.1 uncultured Ruminococcus sp.
CATTAGTACAAATGCTCTGTTTTCATCCACAAGCGGCATAACATCGGCAACAGTTCCGATAGCAACAAGGTCACCGTACTCTCTCGAAACGTTTCTCACGCATTTCACAAGTGAATCTTCGGGATTGAGCACCGATTCGACAGCGCACAGCACCTTGAACACAACTCCGACACCTGCCAGCTCCTTGAAAGGATACGGACAGTCGGGACGTCTGGGGTTCACCACGGCAACAGCTTCGGGAATAACCGAATGGCATTCGTGATGGTCTGTGACGATCAGCTCCATGCCGAGTTCTTTCACCAGCTTTGCTTCGTTCACCGCCGTGATACCTGTATCGACCGTTATGATCAGTCTGCATCCCTCGTCAGCGAGCTTTCGCACAGCATATTCCGACATACCGTAACCCTCGCCGGATCTGCACGGGATGTAGTAAGATACCGCAGCGCCCTTTGATTTGAGATAGAGATACAGACTGCTGACAGATGTGACTCCGTCAACGTCGTAGTCTCCGAAAATAACGATTTTCTCACCGTCCTCAATCGCGGAAGCAATCCTCTCTGCCGCAATATCCATGCCGAGCATTACGAAAGGATCGTGAAGCTGTTCCTCTTCTTTCGCAAGAAATGATCTTGCCTCATCAGACGTACCGCACCCTCGGTTGACGAGAAGCTGGGCTGTCGGAAGAGTCACGTTCAGCTCAGATGCGATCTCACGCACTTTTGGATCGTTCACCATTTCGTCATGCGAGACGGAAACGACCCAGTTGTTCTTGTAAAACATTATTATTCTCTTTCTGTCTATATAAATTTAATTATTTTCAATTTAATTGTTTTCCGGCTTAGGTGAAACAATACTGCCTTTTTTCAGAACAGATACAATTTTGATGTCCGGCAGTCTGCGTCTTCTGCTTCTGTCAATTATTACGCACAGGACAAACGAGAGCACAAAGCCGATCGCCGCTCCGATAAGTCCTGCCTCTTCAGTTCCGAATATCATCTCAGCAGCGGCATAAAACAGAAGACAGGCGGCAATTGGCATAATGAACACAAGCGCGGCATATCCGAGCACAAGACTGCTCTCCGTTTCAACTTCAACTGTATCTCCAACCGACGCTTTTGCCCTGTTATCAGCGATAGTCTCAAATTTTCCGCTGTTTTGAAATAGTCCCGTTATCTCGCAGTGTCCCGATCCGCATCCGCCGTTTTTGTGGCATCCTTCGCACATTGTCGCGCGGCTTACTGCAATTTTTGCTGTTTTTCCGTCCGTTTCAAGAACCACTGCTCTCTGACGCATATTGTCTCCTTATTGATGAATTATATTATGCTTCGTATTATTCGACGCTTCGTTTATTCGACGGGTGAATACTTTTCTATGATTTTTGAAGCTACGCGAATTCCGTCGACAGCCGCGCTGACTATACCGCCCGCATAACCCGCACCCTCGCCGCAGGGATAAACCGAGCTGTGTCCCACGGCTGTGCAGTCATCGTTTCTGATGATACGGACAGGCGCGGATGTTCTGGTTTCAACTCCGGTGAGAGGAACGCAGGCATCAGCATATCCGTGTATTTTTTTCGAGAAATTGACAAGTCCTTCTCTCAGCATTTCCGTAACAAACGACGGGAAAATCTTGCTGAAATCCGCTTCTTTTACTCGTCCGTCCCTGTAAGTGGGTACTATCTTTGAATACGATGTTCCGCTTTTTCCGGCAAGAAGGTCACCGACTGTCTGCATCGGAGCCGTATAGTCACGACCGCCGTACTCAAACGCTTTTCTCTCAAGATTACGCTGGAATTCGATAGCCGCTGCCGGATCTGAGCCGTAGTCCTCGGGTTTTACCGATACACATACTGCCGCATTGGCATTTCTGCCGTCACGCGCTCTTGTACTCATACCGTTTGTTACAACGCCGAATTCCTCGCTTGCAGACGGAACGACAGTACCGCCGGGACACATACAGAATGTGTAGCATCCTCTGTCGCCTTTTCTGTACGAAAGCTGGTACTCCGCTCTTCCGAGGGAATCGTCGCCTGCGTGGGATTTGAACATCGCTTTGTCGATATCCGACTGAAGATGCTCCGCGCGCACACCGACAGAAAAAGGTTTGGGTTCAAGCATAAATCCCGATGCCATGAGTTCGGAATAGGTATCTCTTGCGCTGTGTCCTGCCGCGAGTATAAGAGCATCAAACGGAATGCATTCTCCGTCCGCTGTGAGCTTATTTTCGAGGATATTTTCGGCAGTTGTCTTATATCTGATTTCTCCGCCGAGTTCTGTAATGCGGCTGTCTGCGTTGATGATTACCTGTCTGAGAACATCGGTGCCGATATGCGGCTTGGCTTTGTAGATGATGTCCTCAGGTGCGCCGAGATCTCGGAGAGCTTTCAGAACATAGGCAATAAGAGGATCGTTGATTCTTGTCGTGAGCTTGCCGTCCGAGAAAGTACCGGCACCGCCCGCACCGAACTGTATATTTGTGTTGGTGTCAAGCACGCCGTCTCTTATGAATCTGTCGACAGCCGCCACTCTTTCCTCAACTGCCGCACCTCTCTCGAGAACAAGGGGAGCATAGCCGTTTTCAGCGAGGATAAGCGCCGCGAATATGCCTGCCGGTCCGAATCCGACGATAACGGGACGGTTTTCAAGTCTCTGCTTTCCCTTGACGAGATTCAGCTCGGGTTCGGAAAACAGTCTGATCTCATCGTCCGCTTTGAATTTTCCCGACGCTTCGACCTCCGCATAAACGGTATAGACAAACGAAATGTCGCGTCTGGCATCTATTGATTTTTTCGATATTCTCAGATTCTGCGGATTCAGTCCCGTTTTTTTGTTTATGAGAGATGCCGCTTTGTGGATAGCTTCGGCTTCAAAATCACGTCCGCCTTCCCTGTACTGCACTCTGATGTCGTTTACC
>CAZPPN010000146.1:0-5834 GCA_964588425.1 uncultured Ruminococcus sp.
GTATCGAAGATGAACGCGAACAGACCGAGAAGGAGGATAAGAATTGTCTCGAATGTGAGGAACTTTTCCGCCTGCATCTGGGACGCAATTGTGATGCCGAGGAAGATTGTGATGAGGTTTGCAAGAACCTTCTGAGCTGTTTCCGAGAGAGAGTTGAGCACGCCACACTCACGGATGAGGTTACCGAACATAAGGAAACCTACGAGGGCAACTGAAGCGGGAGCAACAAGACCTGCAACGATCGTGATAACGATGGGGAAGAGGATCTTTGTTGTCTTGGAAACTTCGCAGCCGGAGTATTCCATACGGATCATACGCTCTTTCTTTGTTGTGAGGGCGCGGATTACCGGAGGCTGAATGATCGGAACCAGCGCCATGTAGGAGTAAGCCGCAACCATGATCTGAGGCAGATACTTGGAGTTGAGCTTGTTTGCAACTACGATAGCTGTCGGGCCGTCTGCAGCACCGATGATAGCGATGGACGCCGCGTCATTCTGATCGAAGAAGATAGAAGCGAGGCAGAGTGTAAAGAAGATACCGAACTGAGCCGCTGCACCGAACACCATGAGTTTGGGGTTGGTGAGAAGCGGGGTAAAGTCGATCATCGCGCCTATACCTATAAACAAAATAAGCGGGAAGAGTTCGTTTGCGATACCTGCATTGAAGAGGGTAGTAAGTGCACCGACTTCTTCTTCGCCGTTTTCGAGTATCTGAGTAATTGCGCCGGAGTTGGGGAGGTTTACGAGGATAGCGCCGAAGCCCATGGGAAGGAGGAGGGTAGGTTCCATATCTTTCTTGATTGCAAGGTAGATAAGGAGTCCGCCGATGATCCACATGATAATTTGCTTGATATCAAGGTCAAGCAGGTTTTCATAGAGAATTTCCACGTTGATTTCCTTTCGAATTTTTTAATATTCTTTTGACCATACAGAGTTATTATACCGCAATATTTATGACTTGTCAAGGATTTATTGGGGATTCGCGGATTTTCTTGTTTTTTCTTTAATTTTTAATTTTTGATTATCATGTTTTACTTCTCGTAAAGCGTTAGTTGGTTGCTCCAAACCCATGTATGGGTAGGCGGAGGGCGCAACTAACGGCTTAGTTATAACACACCGCTGTAAGCAATACATACAATCAATCAGAAGGAAGAAAAAGAAAAATTAACACCCCATACGTTGATTTTCCGCCGAACATGATATATAATAAATAATACAGCAGAAATAAAGAGAAAAATCACAGAAAAAGAGAGAAATACCCATGGCGCTCCATAGACCCCAGAGAAGAATCCCCGGAATCACAGATACATATACCCCAAAAAACCTGCCATTAAAACTCTTCGGCACAGTCGAAGAATCCTTCGTTGACGGTCCCGGCATCAGATATGTCATCTTTACCCAGGGATGCCTGCACGCCTGCCCCGGATGCCATAACCCGGGATCCCATTCGATCGATGGCGGTATCCCCTCATCCACCGCAGAACAGTGGGAAAAGATCACCTCGCATAAGCATCTCGACGGAATCACTTTCTCCGGCGGCGAACCGTTCCTTTGGGCAAAAGAGCTTGCTGAAATCGGAAAAGCAGCTCGCGAACGCGGACTTACCGTAATGACATACAGCGGATTCACTTACGAGACTCTGCTGGACAGAGCAAAGTCAAATCCCGGTATCCATGCACTCCTCGAGTGTACCAACTACCTCGTCGACGGACCGTTCATACTTGCAGAGCGCGACCTCTCCCTTAAATACCGCGGAAGCCGTAACCAGCGTATCCTCGATATCACCTGCTACCCCAATTCATCCGACGCCGCTCAGGCAGATTTCGCATAGACAATTTCTCACACCGGAGGTACTATATAAATGAAGAAACACAGAATACTCGTTGTGTCCAGTGCAAATATTGATTTCGTCCAGAGAATGAGACGTGTCCCCTACTCGGGTGAAACCGTCATCGAAAATGAACTCGGCTATTCCTATGTTCCCGGAGGCAAGGGAGCCAATTCCGCCATCACTTTCGCACGGTTCGGTGCAGACTGCGTTTTCGCCTGCAAGCTCGGCAATGACTCCAATGCAAAAAGACTCCTCTCCATGTACAAAAACGAAGGCATCGACACACGGTACATCTACGCCGACGACTCGCTTCCCACAGGTCTTGCGTCAATCCTCGTCGAAGACAACGGTAAAAACCGCATTATCGCTTACCCCGGCGCAAATATGACCCTCTCCGCTGAGGATGTCGAAAACAGCTTCACCTGCTATCCCGACGCGGTTTATCTCCAGTTCGAAATCCCCGACGAAGCAATCTTTGAAGCCGCAGAACGCGCGAACGAAGCAGGAATCCCCATTTTCGTCGATGCCGGTCCGGCACGCCTCGATTTCCCGCTTGAAAGACTCGGCAAAGTTGAAATCTTCTCCCCCAACGAAAGCGAGACACGCGTGTTCACAGGCATCGCTCCCTCGTCGGAAGAAAGCTGTCTCCGCGCCGCAATCAAGCTCTCAACCCTCGTTGACGCGAAATATATCGTTCTGAAGCTCGGCTCAAAGGGCGCGTTCATTTACGACGGACGTGAATACTACATGATCCCCTCAGAACAGGTCGAAGCTGTCGACACAACCGCGGCAGGCGATATCTTCACGGCGGCTATGACTTACGTCTACCTCAGCAACCGCAATATCGTCTCGGCTGTCAAGTACGCAACCTGCGCGGCGGCTATCTCCGTCACAAAGGAAGGCGCTTCATCCTCGATTCCCACAAGAGCGGAAGTCATTGCATACGCAAAAAATAAAGTTGCCCAGGAAAAAGGAAAAGCTGCCGACAATGCTGATGCAGTAGTAGCGGAGGACAACGAATGATAATCGTAGGACTTGATTTCGGTGACGCGAGAACAGGTGTTGCCGTATGCGACAAATATGAAATGATGGCATCCGACGCGGGATGTATTGCGGCTGACAGCTACAAAAAAGCTCTTGCCGCCGTTGCAGACCGTGTCCGTGAGCTTGGCGCTGAGCTGATCGTTGTGGGAAACCCGATCAACATGGACGGCTCACAGGGATTCAGAAGCGAAAAATGCAAAGCGTTCGCACGTGAGCTTTCCGAGCTGACAGGCATTCCGTGCGAGATGTATGACGAAAGACTCACGACAGTCTCCGCGCACAAGATTCTGAACGACAACAACGTTCGCGGAAAAAAGCGCAAGGCTACCGTCGACACCCTCTCTGCAAGGCTCATTCTCGAGGACTATCTCACGGCAAAGAAACGCCGCGAAGAGATGGGCATCAAGTAACCAAAAACAATCAGATACAACCGTATGCTGCTGTATTCCGGAGTGTTTTTCACCCTGCGGCGGCATATTTTTCTGCATAAACTAAGATTCACAAAATATTAATAATCATTCGCGCTTATTCTCCTTGACAAATCTCTCCTGCGGTGATATACTAAATTTTGTATTGACTTGTCAACATTTTCCGCAAAGATATAAGACGGAATCGCACAGGTCTTCGCGCAACTACAAAACACATAAGGAAAATCATGCAGGACATAATCACAGAACTCCCCCACGACAGTTTCATCCGCTTCTCGCTGGCTACCGAAACGATACTGAAAAATATCCAGAAATACAAAAACGAAAAGCTCGAAGAGTTCGGTCTGCGCGGTATGCATCTGATGTATATGTACTGCCTCGACAAAGCTCCCGGAGGAATGACTCCGGCTCAGCTCGCCAAAAGCTGCTCTGTCGACAAAGCATTCATCTCCCGCGTTACGGCAGAACTCAGGCAGCGCGGATATGTAGATTACTGCGAGGACAGCGAAGAACATGACCGTCAGAAATACAAAAAACGCATAAGCCTCACGTCCGACGGAAAGCGGATCATGGCTCACGTGAACGAAATGATCACCCACGCCGTCAGCGCCATGACATCCGGGATTACACAAGATCAGCTTGAGACATTCTATCTGGTGCTGTCCAGACTCGACGGCAACCTCGGCATGATGCTTGAAGCCACCTGAACAGGCAAAAATAAAATTCATCTAAAATATATCCGAAAAACACGATTGGAGAACACATGAGCAACGTTTACAGAGTTAAAAACCACAAGAAGACAGAACGTATCTTCACACCCACCGCGCATATCGCAGACTACTTTGACAACATATCAAAATTCACCGAAAGACAAATGTTCCTCTGGAAAGAAAGCGGCGAAACAAAAACAATGACTTACGGCGAGTTCGTGGAAATGACAAAAAATCTCACACTCGGCGTTGAGGAAAAGTTCGGTAAGTCCGCCGGCGTGAAAATCGCAGTAATCGGCGAAAGCTCCCCTTTCTGGTTTGCATCCTATCTTTCAATCATCGCATCCGGCAACGTAGCTGTTCCCATGGACAAGGAGCTTGATCCCGAAGCGATCTCCGGATTCTTCGAGTTCGGCGACATCAAGGGCGTTTACTACTCCGCATCGTTCAATGAAACTATCGCAAAAATCGCAGAGGGTCACAAAACTCTCACAGACCTTCTCCCAATGGATTCCTCCGTTACAGGCGGAAACGTCACATCCTTCGACAGCCTCATCAAGATCGGTTCCGAATGCGACCGTGAGCTTGAAGCTGATACAGACCGAGAAAGATGCTGCGAGCTTCTCTTCACATCCGGTACAACAGGCTCTTCCAAGTGCGTTATGCTCTGCCAGAGAAATATTTTCTCCGCAGTTACCGCTGCCTGCCAGTCCGTTGACTTCAATCCCGATGACGCGGTTATGTCCATCCTCCCCCTCCACCACACATACGAGCTGACCTGCACATACCTCGCAGGAACAAACTACGGTATGAAAGTGTGCATCAACGACTCTCTCAGATATATCCTCAAGAACCTCAAGGAATTCCAGCCCACAGCTATCGTTGTAGTTCCCATGGTTATCTCCACAATGTACAAGAAGATCCTCAGCGAAGCAAAGAAATCCGGCAAGGACAAGGTTCTCCCCATCGCCGCTAAACTCGCAAACGCTCTCGGCTTTATCGGCATCGACCTGAGCGAAAAGCTCTTCAAGGATGTCCGCGAAGCATTCGGCGGCAGGCTCGAGAAGATCGTATGCGGCGGCGCTGCTCTCTCTCCCGAGCTTATCCCCGTTTTCGAAGCATTCGGTATGGCTATCTATGAAGGCTACGGCATCACGGAGTGCGCTCCCCTCGTTGCGGTGTCCCCCTACTATGCAAGAAAGCCCGGCGCGATCGGTCCCGCTGTACCCTGCTGCGAAGTAAGAATCGAAGGACTTGAAACAAACGAAAACGGCTTCCTCACAGGCGAGATTCAGGTAAAAGGCGACAACATAATGCTCGGATACATGAACAACGAAGAAGCTAACAAGGAAGCGTTCACAGAAGACGGATGGTTCAGAACAGGTGACGTCGGATTCCTCGACAAGGACAAGTACATCCACATCACCGGCAGAATGAAGTCGGTTATCGTACTTGACAACGGTAAAAACGTGTTCCCGGAAGAGATCGAGGAATATCTTGCGAAGATTGATTATATTGCCGAATCGGTAGTTGTAGGACGCGAGGAAGATGACGGCGTGAGACTCGTTGCTGTTATTCTCCCGAACTACGAGAAATACAGCGATATGGATGACGCCGTACTCAGAACGGAAATCCAGAAAGCAATCACCGAACTCAACAAGAAGCTCCCATCCTTCAAGCAGATCCATAAGATCGACTTCAGAAAGACCGACTTCGAGAGAACAACCACAAAGAAGATCAAGAGATATTTAGTAAAATAAACCCTCCCCCAATGCGCGAAGCGCGCCGAAAAGTTTTGATCAAACTTTTTCAAAAGTTTGTG
>CAZPPN010000147.1:0-2307 GCA_964588425.1 uncultured Ruminococcus sp.
TTTATACCGCTTTTTAACTTGTGGTTCAGCCATTTCCAATGCAACGCCGATGAGATGTGCCAAGTCATGTTTCTTCGCTAAATCATAGAGTTCCTTTATTTCCTCATCTGATATTGTGTCCGGCAGAATATCCTGCCCCGGCTCACCGCGTATGGCGCAAGTAAGCAGAGGTATTAGTCTATCATAGCAATCCATTATGTTGTTCTCCCGATATTCAATGTGCGCTTTATCTTTCGTAAAACTCGTTTAATCAAATTCTTTACACGTATACAAGGGAATTCATACAAGCAGTCAGAAATGAGCTTGGGGAAAGATTCCTTATCCAAATTCAAGAAGAAGTATTCACGTTTTGGATGTTGCTTTACTGACGTTGTCGCTGCCGAATTAAAAGCAACAGCACTATCTGCGGAAACACTTCGATAGTTCATTTCATTTTGGACTGCTTCAAATAATCTGCGACCTTTTTCGGAATGAACCAAAACCAAAGAGGTTCCTTTATCGTCGTCCATTTCCGGCATCAACCGATTGATTCCCCAAAAATCGGCGAGTGTAATATCGGCGGTACGGTTTATACCTTTGTAAGCACAATGATGGCAGGATGGACGAAGATAAAGGTCGGCGAGGAAGCCTCGCATATACAAATCCTTTCGTAGGATTTGTATGTACTCCGTACAATTTGAGAATTCAAATTGTACGGAGTACATTTTCCAGCCACATTTTTTATGTCTGAAAAATGTTCTCCGCGTCTTCGACGCGGCTTCGTTTTCACGATAATCCACATATTTCGTCCATACTTTTGGCGATGGTACTCCGTGACAGATAATGTCCTGCGTGTATAGATGTGGATAATCTTTCCCGAGATATGCGCGTAGACCGCCGATCTGACAAGGTGTTCCCGTGAACAGGACAGGTTTGCCATTTTCCAGATCCGCTTTTGCCTGGATGTAACTGCTGCCGATAATACTTTGCAGATATTTTGAACCGCGCAGGTATTTCAGATCTTCCGTGTTGTCCACTCGTATGTGGCGCACTGCACGGCAATCTTCAGTAAACGCTACACCGTAAACGCTTCCTCCGTCTTTCAGAACTTCCTCGGCAAACAGAGTGAAAAGTCCGCCGGAGGAACTGTTTTCACGAACATCATTATTCAAGTTATATGCTGCAAATGCTTGAGGCGGCTGTGATGCTATCGCTATTGGGTTGATGATCGGACATGTTTTCAAGCATTTCCCACAGGATATACATTTTTCACTATCAACATGAGGATACAGAAATCCCTCACTGTCCGCTTCCATGGATATGCATCCTTGTGGGCAAGCGGAGGAACAAGCACCGCAGCCGGAGCATTTTTCTTTGTCTTTCAAATTAAGCATATATTCAAATCTTTCCATGAAACCGTTGGAACGGTTTCCGCAGTATTCTCTTCTCATCATCATTCATTCCGACCAGCCACATGGACAGGATATAGATCAGTACCAGTCCAACGCCAACCGCCAAAAAGGTAACCGGATTATATGTATCAAAACAAAACATACAGACGACGCAATATAACACAGGAAGAATCGCTCCGCAGAATAACGACGAAAAGCCTTTCCAGAAAGAAAGCATATTTAAGCCAAGATGCTTGTGATAATACCAATTCATGATAAAGCCATTTCCGACGATCAATGAGATTGCAGTACCTACAGCGGCTCCGACAGCACCGTATTCTTTGCTGAGCGGAATGCTGATGCAAATATTCAATAGCGCCATTATGGCATAGATCAGTGCCCGGAACTGATGCTTGTTCTTCGCACGTTGAATCTCAATTCCCAAATTCTGCACCAAAGGGATTGTGGCAGGAATGATCAATAGCAGGAGCACCGAATAGGAAGGACCGAACGAATCGCTGCCGCCCATCCACAAAAGAAACGGTCTGCCTAACAGGATGAGCCCCAATAATACCGGAGTAAGAACGAGGAATTGGATGCGACCGGTACGCAGCATCAATGCATTTAACTGCGCATCTACATTTTCACCGCTCCGCACGATCCGATTGACACGCGGAGCCAGCACCGAAGATATTGCTGTAGAAAATGCAATATATAAACTGTTTATTCGGCCTGCCAGGCTGTAAACAGCAACCTCTGAGGTTCCCCAGAAGCGGCCTAACAGTAACGAATCCATATGCCAGTTGATCTGGTCAATGATTTGATTTAAGAAGAGGAAGAATGAAAAAACGTAGACTTCTTTCAAAACACCCCAACGCATTCCCCGAAAAAGAAAGCGTATATTGAGCGCCTTGTAAGCGTATAGCATATAGCATAC
>CAZPPN010000147.1:2407-3472 GCA_964588425.1 uncultured Ruminococcus sp.
CCTTTTTCGCCGTGTTCTTTCTTTTCTCTAAAATAAAATCTCAGATATGCGCCACCGATACCAAAGGAAAGCAGGTTGAGATAACCGATCACAGAGGACACAAGTGAATACAGACCATACTCCTGCTCGCCCAAAACGCGCAGCATAAATGGGGTATAGATTAGCTGTACAATAACATTGATGCCCTGCGAAAGGTAAGAAAGAACAACCCCTGCTTTTAATTGGTTTGGTTTCATATACTAAATACTCTCTTCCAAATATGCCAATGATATGTTTTTTCTTTTTACAAATTCCTCCAGAATATGGCTGTAATCGATCTCCGTGAGTGATGAAAGATGTGCTACCGACATTTTTGCATCTGTATCACAGAAACGCTCCTGCTGTTCCATCATTTGGGTCAAGCTATAGATTCTGTTGTTCATTTCTCCGGATTTGCTCCGATTGAACACCGCATATTGCCGCTTATATATATTTGAAAAGACACAGGCATGAAAGCTGTCGGTCATGACATAAGCGGAATGCTTGATAAGGGATAGAAACTGCTCGGGAGAAGTATCGATTAGCCTGTAGTCCCCGAAGTCTGAAGGCTCTTTTTCATCATAGCCATGCAGATATGGTATCGTCACGACCTTCCAACCGTTTTTGCAGGCAAACTCTGTCGCCAAATCGCATTTCTGTTGATCAATCCCGAGAAAATAGCAGAACAGATATTGTTCCTCTATCATACGGTCTGCGCATATGTCATCCCATTGTTCTGCTGATAACAAAAGAGTTGGATCAAGCGTCCAGACCGGTTCCACCGGACTGAGCGGACGTAGCAGATCAACTGTCTGCGATTCCCGGACGGAAACTGCAGCAAAATCCCGAAGATAATGCTTCACAACGGCAGCCTGTACCTTCGTGAACGAATCCATAGACACGCTGGCGGCATAAGAGATTTTCTTTTGACCGGGGGCAGCAAAATTGAGGAAACAGGCAGGGCGGATGGACTTCATCTGCCATACTTGATCGCTACCAGTTACCAACGTATCAAATTCTACGCCACAGTGTTCCATTGCTCCCTCG
>CAZPPN010000147.1:3572-5810 GCA_964588425.1 uncultured Ruminococcus sp.
CCGCCGTAGTTGCTGTTCCTATAATATAGCGAAATGATTCCGATTTTATTCAACTGCCTATCCCCCTTCTATGAGTGTTGTAATCAGTTATTTCAAACGACTATATAACCACATCAAACCATACAATCTATATCTCAATGCAGCCTTTGCCAATGTTCCTTTCCAACTTCTTCGAAAGTAACAATGTTTAATTGCATTTTTATAATATGGTTCACGCAAATATTTCTTGATGTATGCCCTTATTGTGCGGTATTTTTCTTGCCTATAAAATTGAGAAATCGCTGCGTTGAATAAACCATGAACTACATTGCGGTATATCTGTTCTTGAAAGTCCGACTCGGATATACCGATTTGCTTTTCGAAATGCTTACCTATACGCATAGGATCATACATATCAAATGCTTTTCGGCTTTTGGTCATCGATGTGGGATTCTGACGGTAACAGTATAAGCAATCCGGAAGAATACTGATTTGCTTAGCCCCGTATATACATGGTTTAGTAACCGCACTGTCTTCGCCAACCCTGATTTGTGGATCAACTGCCTTTTGTTGAACTATATATATGTCACGACGTATTAATTTTCCCGCGACATTGTTTGGAAAATACACAGCATCTTCTCGTTCGATCAATAAGGGAAAGATTTCGTTCTGGATCCTTTTTTTATCATAATTTCCGGAAGGCAACAGAAAATGTTCTTCAACGAGCTTATCTTTATAAATATCCACAAGGCCACAACATACGATACAGGGTTTATTCTCTTCAATACACTCTGCAACACGCTCTAAATAATTGGGCTCAACCCAATCATCTCCATCCACACATGCGATATATGTACCCTCTGCTACCTCTGCACCAGCTAGCCTTGCAGAAGTTACACCGCCATTCATTTTATGAATTACACGAACGCGAGGATCTTTTTTAGCATACGAATCACAGATTTTCCCACAGTTGTCAGGCGAGCCATCGTCCACAAGGATAAGTTCAAAATCTGTGTATGTTTGTCCTAATATACTTTCGATACACTGTTCCAGATATTCCTCTACTTTATAAACAGGAACTATCATACTGAATAATTTCATTGCGCTTCTCCTACGCTTGTATATCTTTTCAAATAACTTCCCATTAGAATTAACACCCAAAATGAAGGTTGTCGATGATTGATCAAAGTGAATGCCTCAGCAAAAATACAAATATAAACTGGGAGAATGTACCAGTCAATTTTTCTCAAGTTGTTTCTAATCCAAGAAAGCAGAAAACAAAATGGTCCTATACCATAGTAATACATCAACGACAACCAAGTGGAATGAAGTTCACTGCCGCGAGCATTCAATCGTTTGAAAGCGCCTTCTCCTGCTCCAAATATTATTCTGATAGGTTCCTCAAAAAAAGCACCCAATGCTCTGTCATTTATAAAATCCTCAATCAGTGAATCACCTGAGAATTTGTTGGCTACTCGTTGCAATAAGTTAATATCTGTGTCCACGACGCCAGTAACAACAAGCAAAAAATAACTGCCTACATATATGAGTACTCCTGAAATAACGACAAGATATGCAATATACCACAATTTGCTCGAATTAGACTCAAGCTTGGCAAGCCTGAAATACTGTTCGAACACAAAGATTAACACAATACCAAAAAACATTCCTACCGAGCTTGTTTGAAAAATGAGGAATGCAGCGATCAAAAAGAATACCCACTGATAACTTGTATGCTGTTTCCTGTTAAGGCAATAGATCAAGCAATAAGTTGAAAGGACCGCAAACCCCAACTGATTAGGGTCATTATAGGTACCCATATACCGTTCGGCAGAATACCACCGCCCCATACCAAGAGCAAAAACTCCAAGCTGAAGTATCAAATTAAATTTTAGAATAGTGTTCCAGTTGCTAAGAAACCTGGAGTCCTCCCAAAATACCCTGATTACATAGACACACATAAAGTTGAAGACAAAATATAAGATTGGCTTCACAAATTCCGTGTTCTGATATACAGCGGTATAAATTGTGTTAATCCCCGCAACCGCAATTACAAAGAAGAACAGTGGGGTATCTTTCTCGTCAATATGTATCTGCATTTCGTCGCTGTACAAGACCAGGAGAAAAGATATACCGAGACATATATCTCCGATCTGCATAGAGCCGCTCTTAATGAGATAAAACGGCTTCAAAAGCCAGAAAAGCAGATAGAATATCTTCGCCGCACGATATGCTGTCCAATGAGTACGGGAAAATCTA
>CAZPPN010000148.1:0-837 GCA_964588425.1 uncultured Ruminococcus sp.
GGCGTTTGAGCTGGCATCTTACGCTGTGCTGTCGGGGATTTTGTACCGTCTTGTGTCGCCGCGTATGGGTAACAGATGGTGCCGCTGTGCCCTACCGCTTGCTGTTTCCATGGTCGGCGGACGTTTGATTTACAGCGCGGTCAAGATTATTGTGCTCGGCATCGGCGGTGAAGGTGTATCCGCGGCGGCTTACATAGCAGTGTTCGCGCAGTCGTTTGTCGGTACGTGGCTCGGCATTATTCTGCAGGTATGTCTGATTCCGCCGATCGTATATGCGCTGGAAGAGTATCTTGAACGTAACAAAAAGGCGTAGTTCATAAACTTTTAATTTTTTACCTATTGAATTTTCCTGAAATTGTGGTATACTATATTCGATAATATCATTTTTATTATATCGACAATTCTTATCCTACGGAGGTAATTGAAATGAAAGACGAAAAGTCCACCCTTAACGCGTTAAAAGTTGTTTTCATCATCATCGGCGCTCTTGTAAGCATCGGCGCTCTTGTTGCTGTTGTTTACACAGTATTCAAGAAGTACTTCAAGGTTACATTTGAATGTGACGGCGACTGCTGCGAATGCGAAGAAGACTGCGGTTTCTGCGAAGATGAAAACTTCGAGCCCATCTGCTGCTGCGAAGAAGATGAAGAAGAAGACGATTGCTGCTGCTGCGATTGCGGATGCGACACAGTTGAAGCATAATTGCCTGATTCACAATTGAATTTTGACACAAATTAAAAATACCGGCCGCTCTCTTGCTGCATACAAGGGAACGGTCGGTGTTTTTTGTTTATTGAGTTATTATTCCCACTTAATAGTGCAGTCAAACCTTGGAGA
>CAZPPN010000148.1:937-5808 GCA_964588425.1 uncultured Ruminococcus sp.
ATACATCGGAGATGGATTCTCGGGAGTGGGATGGATATCTTACGGTTATGGCTGAGGATTATTCCCACTCGATTGCCGCACCTAACCTTGGAGAATACATCGGAGATGGATTCTCGGGAGTGGGATGGATATCTTACGGTTATGGCTGAAGATTATTCCCACTCGATTATTCCTGCGCCGATCACGATGTCATCCGCGTACATGACGGCGAACTGTCCGGGGGAGGGAGCGCGCTGGGGTTCGTCAAATTCAAGTATGCCGCTGTCCTCGCCTGTACGGTGGAAAACTGCTGCGGCTTCGCGGTGGGCGTATCTCAGCTTTGCGGCGCATCGTACATCACCGTCGAGGGCGTGAGGATCGGACGGGAGATTGAGTCCGCTGATCGGCACGGTTTTCTTCATGAGTTTATCTTCATCGCCGAGGATTACGCGGTTTTTGCCGGCATCCTTTGAGAGAACGAAGATATGCCTGCCCATTGATATGCCCAGTCCTTTGCGCTGACCGATCGTATAGCACCAGTGACCTTTATGCCGTCCGAGGATTTTGCCGTATTCGTCGGTATAGTCGCCTTCTTCGGGGAAGATGCCGAGGCGTGATGAGATGAAGCGGATGTAATCGCCGTCGGGAATGAAGCAGATATCCTGGCTGTCGCGGCGCTGTGCGTTGACGAAACCGAGGTTTTCTGCGATATCGCGAACTTCGGCTTTGGTATATTCGCCGAGGGGGAAATATGCGCGGCGGAGCTGATCCTGCGAGAGCATTGCGAGGACATAGCTCTGGTCTTTTGAGAGGTCTGCGGCTTTGCGGATGAAAGTATATCCGCCGGATTCGCAGAGACGAGCGTAATGACCTGTGATGATTTTTTCGAAGCCGTGTTTATCCGCGTAATCTGCGATGAGGCCGAATTTTATCTCACGGTTGCAGATTACGCACGGGTTGGGTGTGCGTCCGCTGAGGTATTCGGATGTGAAATAATCGATAACGCGCGCGGAGAACTCGGGGTATGCGTACAGCGGGATATGGGGCACGCCTTGGTTATCGCACACGGATTTTGCATCGGCGATATTGCGGATATCGTTTTCGTGCTCGGGGGATGCTTCATCGGCGAGTGCGAGTGTGATTCCGGTGAGGTCATCTCCGAGGGTTCGGCGGGATAATGCGAGCGCGGCGCTTGAGTCGACACCTCCGCTCATTGCTATGAGATGGGGCATGGGTTAGCTCCTTGGGTGGGGGATTTTTGATTCCGGCGGTATTGTATGGGAACAAACGCGGGAATTTGGTGTGTTGGGAAATCAGACAGACCTGATTTTTCAGCGTCAGTCTATGTCGCAGAGGGGCAGGATTTCGTATCCCTGCGCTCTGATCCAGTCGATGAGGCTGCCGAGCATATCTGCGTTCGTCTGTGATTCGGCGTGCAGGAGATACACCGCTCCGTTGTGCAGCCCGACTTTCGCTTTCTCCAGTGCCTGAGCTACGGGAAGCTGGTTTGCCGTATCGTAGTCATAGTACGCCCACGACCACATTACGGTACGGTAGCCCATCTTATCCGACATTGCGAGAAGCCACTCGTTCGACGATCCTGACGGCGGTCTGAAATAGAGCATCGGCGGTGCGTCGGGGTACTTCTGATAATAGATATCTTCGAGGCTCTCGAGCTGATTCACGAATTCTTCCGGCGTAACTTCTGTCATCTTCGTGTGTCCTATCGTATGGTTTCCGACGATATGTCCCTCATCGAGCATACGTGTGATCAGTCCGTCGTCTTCTTTGACATACTGACCGGTTAAGAAAAATGTCGCGGGAGCGTTCTTTTCCTTGAGTGTATCGAGGATCTGCGATGTTGTGCCGTACTCATATCCGCAGTCGAAAGTGAGGTAGCAGACCTTTGATTCCTCGTCGCCGCGGTAGATGCCGCCATACTGCTCAATCTTCGAGAGGGTTGACGCAGATCTGTCCCAGACGTATTTTACCTCTCCTGTTGTGAGATTGCGCTCTGTTTTGCCGAAGTACCAGTCGTCGGGCTGATCGTCAAACGGGATTCCGTAGAGGGCAGAGAGTCCGCTCATGTCGGAGAGACCGCTGTCGTCACGTGCCGGAGTGGAGTAGGTATATTTGCCGTCCTCGAGCTTCCAGGTGTATTCTGTCGGCAGAGTGTCATCTGTTCTGTCCTTGTCGAGCGGCGGGGGAGTATATCCGTCGGATGATGTTTCCGAGGCGGATGTGCTTTCGCTGTCTGACGGATTTTCGTTCTGTATGTTATCGGATGACGAAGCGGTTTCGCGCCCTACGCCGGCTTTGTCGGAAATGTTCGTTTCTCCGCGCATTGCACATGAGGACAGGGCGGAGAGGATTATCAGAATGGTTGCTGTCGATTTGATGAATGTGATTTTTTTCATGATATACAGCTTTCTTGGAGTATATTTTAAGGAAAGGCACGCCGTGAAAACGAAAATTGCTTTCCAAAGGCGCGCCTCACGCAGTATTATGTTTCTGTTGCGGTTGTTTGAATCAGTCGAGCTTGTTGAGGATGTTGTTCAGACCGAGTTTTACCATCTTTTCGGCTTTTGCGAAAACGGATGAGTATGTACCCTTGTTTACAGCATTTTCCCACGCGTCGTTTGCTGTGGAGATATCCCATGCGTCTGCAGGGTCATAGTATCTTCTGCCGAGTGTGTCGCGGATGATCTGAGCGGACTGCTGGTCTCTCGCGCCCTTACCTACAACGGCTTTGTTTACATAGTCTTCGATAACGTAGTCATATGTGTAAGCTGCAAGAGATTCGAGGATTGTACCGAGTCTTTCTTCGTCCTTTGTATCGGCTGCGATAAGGAGAGTTGTCGGGTTTTCTGTATATACTTTTTCTGCTTTGTTTTCTTCATCGGAGGGCCATACGAGAACACCGTAGTCGTCTTCGTTGTCACGGAGGAGACGGAATTCGCCGAGGAGTGAGCCGAAGAAGAGAGTTTCGCCGCGCTTGAATACATCTCTGCCGGAATAATCATAGCTGTCGTTCGGAACGATATTGTCGCGCAAGAATACTGCTTTGCACTTTTCACCGATTTCGATAACTCTTTCGTCGATGAGATTGTACTTGATTTCCTGTGTATTGTCGTCATATTCGATCAGTTCAATACCTGTGCTGAGAAGAACGGGGAGATAATCACTGTCACGGCCTACAAATCCGAAGATGTCGCCTGTGAGGGGTTCCATTGTACCGTTGCCGTCTACGTCGCTGGATACGGTTTCCATCATGTCATTCATGTTGTCGAGAGTCCATTTGCCTTCAAGGAAGAGCTCGTGAGGCGACTTTTCGATCTGGTAATTCTCGAGAAGCAGACCGTTGAAGTAGAGCATAAGGCTGGATTCGTACTGGTCAAAGCCGATGTCACCGATTGCGTAGTACATCTTGCCGTTGATTGTGAGGTCTTCCTGTGCGCCCTGATCCCAGTAAGGCTTTGTGAGGTCAACTACGGGAACATCGCTGATCGGCATACAGATACCGCTTGTGAACATGGAGAATGCACCGAGATAGCAGCGGTATCCGAGAGCGTGCTCGTTGAGACCTGCGGAAACGCTCTTGCTGACAGCGCCTGTTACGGCAGAGTCACCGTCGTAGTAGTTTTCTTCGATTTTAATATTGAACTTGTCTTCGAGTGCGATTTCGCGGTTGTAGAGAGCGTCGATGAAGCTGTCACCGGTCTGTTCTTCAACGCAGATGTTGTTCCAGTAAGTGGAAGAGAGGGGTCTGGACGCGATACCGAATTTCCAGCCTTCGTAGTCAACGGCTTCGATTGCATCGTAGTAATGTGTACCTGTGTCTTCTTCAACCGCGGATTCGGATTCGGAAGAAGATTCGTTCTGTACAGCGGGATCGGTTTCGTCGCCGATGTTGTCCCCCTTATCGGAGCAGGAGGCGAGAGAGGATGCGAGCATAAGAAGCGCAAGAATGAGTGCGGAAAGTTTTTTGCCTGACATAAAATTCAGTTCTCCTTAATATAATGATATAATTATAAATATACAGATTCATTATACCACGTTCATTTGCGGAAGTCAATATCATGGGAAAAAGCGCTGTATGAAAACTTTTTCTCTTGACAAAAGTAATATTTAGAGATATAATACTTTTGTAAAACAAATGATTCCGGAGGATGAGACACATGAGATGGGACAGAAAGCTCCTGACGATAGGCATAGCAGCCGCATTGGTGCTGGCACTGATACTGGCGGCGGTGGCTGTTGTGACATTTTCCGTAATCGGGAAATCCGCCGAAAGGATAGCATCCCGTGCGGAGGAAGGATACGCATCGCTGACGGAGAGGCTGGAGAATCCGGCGAATGTATCGGATATGTACAGCATTGCGCGGCGCGGGCAGTATCCGGACAGGATGAAATACGGCGGATTTGATGTGGGATTTCTCGGTGATATGGAATACATCGGCGGAGAATTTCTGATGGAGGATATCAACTTCACGCACACGCTGGAGTTTCATCTGAGGGTATACGATACCGAGAATGTATATGATGACTACGATGAGATTTCGGCGTACACGCAGTTTGGGGACAGTTTTTCGATGATGCGTGACGGGGAAATATATTATGTGCGTTATTTATGCGGCAGGGAAGAGTATCGGTTTGCGGTAAAATGCGCGCCGCTTACAAAGTGGTTTATTGAGGAATGGGGCGCATGAAACACCGCTTGGTGTGAAACGCTTGACAAATTGCGGATGATGGGGTATAATAAAACCGCAGGCGGGGCTGTCGCGT
Source organism: uncultured Ruminococcus sp. (assembly GCA_964588425.1). Lineage (GTDB taxonomy): Bacteria > Bacillota > Clostridia > Oscillospirales > CAG-272 > UMGS1696. The sequence goes on from CAZPPN010000148.1 coordinate 5,702, forward strand.
GTCATGTTGCCGAAAGGTATTGGCATGAGGAAAGTCCGGGCATCGCAGGGCGGGATAACGGATAACGTCCGCCGAGGGCGACCTCCGGGAAAGTGCAACAGAAATAG
>CAZPPN010000149.1:0-5792 GCA_964588425.1 uncultured Ruminococcus sp.
CTCAACCTTTGTCAATACCTTTTCGCAAAGTTTTTTGCGGTTTTTCGAGGTTTTTTGCAAAACAAAGAAAACCGCCCTGCCCGACATGAGCAAAGCGGAAGTTCATTTCATTTATTAAAGTCCGAGTACGTTTATAAGCAGTACCCACGACAGTCCGTAGTAAGTCACAACACCCACAAGGTCGTTTATCGTTGTAATCAAAGGTCCGGATGCAGCGGCAGGGTCAACCTTGAGGTTCTTGAATATAATCGGAATAACCGTACCGGCAAGTCCGGCAAGAACCATCGACACAAGCAGCGCGATACCTGTGCATCCCGACATAGCGAATGCGGACAGCGGCGGCTCACCGGTCAGGCAGAGATAACCGCCGATCGCAACGAATGACAGCGCACCGAGAATCATACCGTTGAGGAGTCCGACTCTGACTTCCTTCGCCACAAGACGGCGCTTCTGTCTCGCACCGACTTCATCATCCATGAGCACGCGGATTGTAACAGCCAGCGACTGTGTACCGACGTTACCCGCCATGCCGAGGACGAGTGACTGGAAGCAGACGATCATCGAAACGTGTTTCACGACTTCTTCGAAAAGTCCGACAACTCCCGAGACGATCATGCCCATTCCGAGAAGGATTACGAGCCACGGGAGACGCTTTCCGATACTCTTCACGATAGGTTCATGCAGATCTTCTTCAGCGGAAAGACCACCGAGCTTTGCGTACGTATCGCCGAAGAGGTCATTGGCAAGCTCTGCAACATCGGACGCCGTGATAACGCCCTTGAGTCTGTTGTTTTCATCAAGGATCGGGATAGAATCCTCGGAGTAGTCCATGATACGCTCAATCGAATCCTCTATAAGCTCGTTCGCATATACATAAGGATAGGAAGTTGTCATAATCGACGTGAGAGATGTGCCGTCGCGCGCCATAATGAGATCCTTGAGACGGATGCCACCGACAAAAGTTCCACCGGGATCGGTTACATATATCGTAGAAATGTTATCGTTATCCGGAGCCTGCGCGATCAGTTCACGCATTGCTTCACGTACGCTGATTCCCTCAACGATCGAGATGTAATTGGTTGTCATGCGGCTGCCTATCTCATCTTCATCGAACGAAACGAGAAGCGCGATCTCACGCTTTGCTTCGTCTTCCATGAGATCGATAAGTACGGCTCTTTCTTTTTTGTCGGTCTGCTTGAGGTATTCAGCCGCAGTTGTGACTTCAAGCAGCGAGAGAACGTCCGCTCTTTTTCTGATACCGAGTTCCCCGAGATATACGCCGATCTCTTCAGCGTATTCAAGCACCGCCGCAAGGGATTCGATGTCAAGGATACTGTAAACCTTGCGTCTTTCGTCATTCCTGAGTTCCGCCATAGCCGCCGCGATATCGTTCTCATGATAGCCGCCGAGCTTTTCGCGGATCGCACCTGGAGTCAGATTGCTTCGGAAGATTTCCACGATCTCATTTTTATAATCGGGCATCTGCGACTGCTGGACCGACGCGATAATTTCATCATCAATATTATTCTTTTTTACGCTCATTGCCGCGCACTCCTTTACACAATTTTGTGGCGTGCAGACCGCTGACAGTCAAAAAACGGCATAAAAATACCACTGTCACCGAAACCGCACAGGTAAAGCTGTCGTCATAGGGACAATGGGCTTATTTTTCCGAAGCGCGTAAAATTACACAGAAACGGAAAACTAACGGAGAACCGAAAACACAGACACCGGCCCGCCGCTTTTCGCCCATAATGTACTTCGCCCGTGATTACCGCTGTCCATATTCTCACCTCTCTGCAATAATTTAATACGATAATATTATTATAACACATCGCGGCGGACTTTGCAACAGAAAAAAGCGTATCCTTACGTTCAAAAATGAACAAAAATACGCTTTTTCGGTTTATTTATTCAATTATACCCTATCCGGATATCTCTCAGCCGTGATCACACCGTCGCCGACGTGCAGCCTGCAGATTCTCGCTGTACGTCCGATCGGATCAACAAGATCGCGTCCGTGGTACACAGCATAGAACTCGCCGTCAACATCAACAACGCTGTGATGTCCGACGCCTTCTTCATATTCATTCGACGCCATGACGGGATCGAATCTGCCGACATCAGTATGCTTCACGAAATCGACCTTTGTAAGATCCCTCTCATCCGATTTCGCGGCGGCGTATCCGATGTGGTAAGTCTCGTTCTCGTAGCAGGCACCGCTGTACATGACATACTGCCATCCCTCGTGCTCAAACCAGAACGGGCCTTCAATCGTATGCCAGTCACGTCCGTCGCCGAGTCTGTTCCGCATGAAGATTTCCTCATCAAACGAGGGAACGATCATCTCGCGAGGCTGATGAGCAGGTGTGCGCGGATCGAGAAGCCTGTCGACAAACACACGTGTTCCGATGCGGTCGGTATCGAGATTGTCTTCCGCGTACCAGATGAACAGACCATCCGCCGTTTCCACAACATGGGAGTCGATCGAAAAACGGTCGTACAACCGCACGGGATCAACAAACGGACCCAGCGGAGAACGTGATCTCGCGGTATGCATGAACTGGAACGATCCGTCACTGCCGCGGCACGAGAAATAGATATGGTACTCGTCCCCCAGTCTGATCACGGACGGCGCCCAGAAATCGGTACATCCGTCGATCGCGCAGACAACGCCTTCATATTTCCACTCACCGAACAGCGAGTCGGCGGAATACGCTTCCACTCCGTCATGCGCCGTTGCGTAGAGATAGAATTTTCCCCCGTCGCGGATAACAAAAGGATCGGGCTGTTCGCGTCTCAAATCTCCGAAATCAAGTTTCATATACAGTCACCCGAATCAGTCGTGTGTATGCTCGGTTTCGTCAGCCGAACTGTCAGCGAGAGCATCACTCGGGTAGAAATCCATCTCGATCGGGACATAGCACATATTGTCCATATCCTCATAAGTGATCTCGATGATGTAGTATCCTGCGTCCATGCCCTGAACCTCGAATTCGAAGTCGGTAACCTGCTTATCAGTACCGTCGGCATATGTAGCGAGGACATAGAAATCGCCTTTTGTGAATTCATGATGCGTGCTTGTGACTCCCGATCCGGCATACGCGGGGATGATGCTGAGCAGCTTCGGTCCGCCGCATGACGCGAGAAGCAGGAGAGACAGAATCGCGCATAGGATTATACGTAATTTTTTCATTGGATTATCCTTTCTTAAGCCATCAAAATCTTAAGAATTGGAATCAGACTCCGGAGTAAGCAGCAAATCCGCCGTCAACGGGGATAACAACGCCGTCTACGAATGCGGAGAAACGGTCGTCGGCGAGCCAGAGGAGAGTTCCGTCGAGGTCATCCGGTGTGCCGAAGCGCTTCATGGGAGTATGAGTGATGATCTTGTCAGCGCGCGCTGTGAGAGATCCGTCGGGATTTGTGAGGAGAGTGCGGTTCTGCTCTGTGAGGAAGAATCCGGGAGCGATTGCGTTTACACGGATGCCTACGGGAGCGAAGTGAACTGCGAGCCACTGAGTGAAGTTGGAAACAGCAGCCTTAGCGCCGGAATATGCGGGGATTCTTGTGAGCGGTCTGAACGCGTTCATGGAAGAAACGTTGATGATGTTTCCGCCGCGGCTTGCCATATCACGTGCGAACACCTGAGTAGGGATAAGTGTGCCGAGGAAGTTGAGGTTGAACACGAAAGAAATTCCTTCGGGATCGAGGTCGAAGAATGTCTTCACGCCTTCGATAACGCCGTTCTTGTCAAGTTCTTCAACTTCTTCGGGAGTGAGGTTGTCGCGTGTGGTTGAGCCCTTGGGGTTATTACCGCCGGCACCGTTGAGGAGGATATCGACCTGACCGAGTTCGGCGTAGATCTTATCCTTAGCAGCTTCAACGGATTCCTTGGAGAGCACGTTCATTTCAACGCCGATAGCGCGTCCGCCGTCAGCAACGATCTCGTCAGCTACTTTCTGAGCAGCATCGAGGCGGAGATCACAAACAGCGACGGCAGCGCCTGCTTTAGCGAGAGTTTTGGAGAAACCCGAGCAGAGGACTCCGCCACCGCCTGTTACTACTGCGATTTTTCCTGTAAGATCAAATGTAAGGTTATTGGACATGGTATTTGCCTTTCTATGTTTTATAAAAATTTTTGAAAAAAATTATTCTTCGACAGGGTAAGCGATAGTTGTCATGAGAGCCATTTCAGCGGCACTTGTATCGAGTCTGGAATACTGGCACACGATGGGAGTATTGGACTCAACGAGCACAGCATAAGGGGTATCGCGCGGAATGGGTTCGCCGTTTTCGTTTCTGAGCTTATCCATGCGTATATGGTGAGTTCTCATAGCGGGGCAGAATGATTTGAAGTCTGTACGTGCTTCTCTGTCCTCAAAGAAGAGTGTAAGAGCGATCTCCGCATCGATGTCGGAGGTATTGATTACGCAGATAGCCTCGTGGGAGATGCTTGCGTTCTGCGAAACAGAATTGAGGTATGTGTCGGGGATGAGCCAGACTTTCTTTCCGTATGCTTTCATAAGTGGGTTCCTTTCTGAAATTCTCCTGAGAGTTCTCTTATAAGAAATTATAATGAAGTCAGTTATATTATAGCAGAGATTTGATTAAATTGCAATATTTTTTGGGGAGGTATTTGTGGGTTTCGCTTACAGCGGTGAGGATGAGCGATCATCGCTCGGGGGGGCTCCTGCGCGGAGGGCGCACATGAGGGACAGGCCGGCCCCTCTTGTGAATCACCCGGCTTGCTTTGGCTTTAGTTTTTAGTTCAGCCTGCTTGACGGGTGTTCTGGTTCGATTTTGCCTAACCGGCGGAGTGTTAGCTGGGACTGTAAGCGAGTGCGATTTTTTTAATTTCGGTTTACTTTGTTAGTTGGGTTCTCAGCTTTAGTTTATTGTGAGTGCATCACTTTGGATTTTGGCTGAGAATTTCGTTTTTCATTTTGCCTACCCGGCATGGGTTTGAACCGAAGTTTGGATTTTAACCAATGGCGGTTATCCAAAATTATTCGTACTAAAAGATTTTGCTGTCGCAATGGGTGTAAGGGTGACGTTAGGCATAGACAAATGCGGTTAGCCTGATTAAAAAGCTGTGCTTTCAACCGTACTTTACATGATGCTCTCTCTATAAACATCGGCTGAGTGATCGCTAAAGAATCGCCGCTGACCGCGATATGGTGTAATCAGTTCAAACTTCGGCTGATCCATCGGCGGTTAGCCATAATCGAACCAGAGCTTCCCACTATAAGCAATAGAGGTAGTCTAATCCCAAAGCAAGCCGGGTGATTCACAAGAGGTGGCGGCTTGTTATACGAAGTATAACGGCACCTCATTGTGCGCCCTCCGCGCAGGAGCATCAAACTAACGCCTTACGCGAATAACATCACTGTAATCCTAAAGCTCCCCACCAAATAGCCTTGCAATACATTTGCAATATAAAAGCAAAAAACCTCACCGCGGATACCGCAGTGAAGTCTTCCGGCAGGCTTGTAAGCCGGGTTCTGTACGCAATGCAGAAGCATAGCGCAGCCGTCATCTATCTGGGACATATGTCGCCATACGCCTCAAGCCACCTTCGCGGATGTATCGGGCAGATACCGCTTTCGCGCCGCGCATAAGGTGTTGCATCGGATAGGGTTTACATTTGCACACAGTTGCCTGTCGTGCCGGTGAGCTCTTACCTCGCCTTTCCATCCTTACCCGCATCCGAAGGACGCGAGCGGTCTATTTCTGTTGCACTTTCCCGGAGGTTGCCCTCGGCGGACGTTATCCGTTATCCTGCCCTGCGA
>CAZPPN010000150.1:0-5526 GCA_964588425.1 uncultured Ruminococcus sp.
GGTGTGAACCACACGCCCCTCAAACGTGCGCGTCTGCCAGTTCCGCCACTTCCGCGTGTGACAGGTTTGATTTCCTGTCAACGATTGATATTATACCACTTTGTTTCAGCTTTGTCAATAGGTATTTTGAATTTTTTAAAAAAATCTCAGTTGGCTGAATGATAGCACCAGATATTGCCCTTGAGCGCGATACAGATGATATCGGCGATCCACATGAACGGAACGAAGAGAAGAACGATTGCGATAACAAGCGCGATTGTGTCTTTTGCGTCGAGTGCGCGGATGATACGGTAGATTGCCCAAACGATGTCAAGCGCGGGGATAGCGAGGATGACCTTCACGATGAGCGGAAGACTGTCGAAAGCATTGATAAATTCTTTCACGGTGATTTCTCCTTTGGATTTATTTTTGGACTGAAACCATTATACATTATAATTAAATAAAAATCAACAATTTCGGGCATTTTTTGCGAAAAATTGTATTTTTTAATGTTTTCTATGCAAAAACGGGCGGTACTTGATTTTTTCGCCGCAATCTGTTATACTGTACACAGAATATGTACTGAGTAAATCGAAAGGAAAATTTACCGATGAAAATGATCTCATGGAACGTCAACGGCTTCCGTGCGTGTCTCGGAAAAGGATTTGCGGAGTTTTTCGCTGATGCGGATGCTGATTTTGTCTGCCTGCAGGAAACGAAGATGCAGCCGGGACAGGCAGAATTTTTACCAGACGGATATCACCAGTATTGGAACAGCGCGGAGAAGAAAGGATACTCAGGCACGGCTGTTTTTGCGAAAACTGAACCGGTCTCGGTAAAATTCGGCATCGGAATACCGGAACACGACACCGAGGGCAGGGCGATCACGCTGGAGTATGAGAATTTCTTCCTGCTTTGCGTATATACTCCGAACGCACAGAAAGAGCTTGCGAGACTCGATTACCGTATGTCGTGGGAAGACGCGCTGAGAGGGTATATCACGGAGCTTGACAAAATGAAGCCTGTCATTTACTGCGGAGACCTCAACGTCGCGCATGAGGAGATAGACCTCAAAAATCCGAAAACCAATCATCACAGCGCCGGCTTCTCCGATGAAGAACGCGGAAAGTTCACCGAGCTGCTCTCATCCGGCTTTACCGACACATTCCGCGCGCTCTATCCCGATAAAATCGAATACTCGTGGTGGAGCTACATTATGAAAGCGCGCGAGAAAAATGTCGGATGGCGTATTGACTATTTCGTGGTGTCTGACCGCATTTTCGGAAATGTGCGTGACAGCTTCATTCTCGGGGATGTCATGGGCAGTGATCACTGTCCCGTAGGTATTGAGATTGAGCTGTGATTGACGCTGTTTTCATATTATGCGGCTGAGATTAAATTTATGATATCCCTCTGATGCGGATTTCCGCTGACGGGGGATTATTTGTTTTCATCCGCATCCGCGAGGGATTTCGCCCAATCGACAGCGCGCATAAATCTCTCGTCTCTTCTTGCTGAGTCGAACCATGCCCAGCGTGGATCTGTGAGGAATTCATACAGTTCCGATGGCGTGTAATTGATAAGGCGAGTGTAATTTGAAGAATATGCCGATTCTTTAAGCCAATCGTAAAGTTCGCTCTCGTCGCAGGCAATTGTCATGTATTGAACCGCGTTGTCATGTACTTCGGGGTACTGCATCATTTTCAGACACATATCACGCAGAGAGGCAATATACTTGTTTCTTTTATCCGGCTCGCGTATGATTATTAAACACATAAAAAATGCAGCATTATGCATATAGGGTATGTCAGTCGGATATTTTCTGTGATATGACAGAGAAAGTTCAAGTTTATCTTCCGCATTATCAAGCTCGTCGATTTTTCTGCGAAACGCCTGAAAGTCAGCTTCCCGTCCGATCCGGTCGTTTCCCATCAGCTCATCGATCGTCACACCGAAGAGATTTGCGATTGCGGGGAGCATGGTGATGTCGGGGTATCCGCCTCTTTCCCAGTTTGATACTGCCTGCGGAGTCACATTGAGTGCGGCGGCGAGCTCATCCTGAGTCATGTCTTTCCCGCGTCTGTACTTGGATATTCTTTCAGAGATCAAAAGTTCCATAAAGTTCTCCTTTGTGTAGATATTATAGAAATCAGATCGTGCGCACTTTCTGATTATATTATACCCGAGCGGATGCATTACGTCAATAACGCCGTTTTTGCGGAAAACTCAAACCGCGCTTGAGAAAAACAAAGGGCGTTTTATATATGGACAAAAAAACAACCGCATACCGTAAATGATACGCGGATGTGTGTAAAATTCATTTGCCGAGGATTTCGTTTACTTTCTTCAGCGTTGCAACCTGCTCATCATCAAGCGAGCCGTCCTTGCCGATCCAGATGTCGATCGTGAGCGCGCAGGGTACCGCTTGGAGCTTACGGATGTAGTCTGCGATAAACGCAGCATCTCGCTTGATACCGGGTTTGCACCAGCTATCGCTGTTGTTTCCGTTCGGAGCAACTCCGAGAGGAATGAGAAGATGAGCCTGCGCGTTTCCGTAGAACTGTGATTTCGGAACTTTTGTGAAATCGAGTTCCTCACCGCAGGTAAATTCTTCATATTTACCGCTTGCGCTGATGTCGTCGGAGAAATTCACGCCCTGGTTGGTGCATACGATGCAGTCGGGATTTCCCGCTTTGCACGCTGCGTGGTACTTGTCGAGCATTTCGTCAGTGTAATTGAAGCTATATCGGTAACATCCGTCGATCCACCAACCCTTGACGAGATCGCCATAACGGATGCTGTATTCACGGAGAACGGAAGTCCATTTCTCAACGAACGGCATATTCATGTTGTGTTCTCTCGGTTCAGTGAATCCGAACTTTCCGCCTATGTCATCGTCAGCATAAGGTCCGTCGCCGGTGTAGTAGAGGTATAGGTCTATGCCGTACTTTTTAAGCTCAAGACCAAGCTCCATCGGAACATCACGAATCGCGCACGCCTCACCGGGTTTTGTTCCCGCGATTTTGTCATAGGTCTCGTTCGGAGCAAGCATATATTTCGCCCTTTGCATCAGCGTGATGAAGTAGTACGATGCTCCTGTTTCTGCGATTTTTGCGGCAAGTCTGGGAATGTCGAGATTGTTCGTGGTCTCAACCCAGTCCGGACCGCCGTAGAGATAGTGTGTGAATACACCGAAGTTCCCTTTGAGAAGTCTTTCTGCGCCCATGATTTTTCTCCTTTGAGGATTATTGTGGTTGAGGTGATTATAACACATACGAACATAAATGTAAATACAAAACTAAAAATCCCCTGCGGAAATTTGTTCTTTCAGTACAATTGTCCGTGGGGATTTTCAATTATTTTAGAGTCAGCTCGGGGTCAGCGTGAAGATTTACGCAGTCAGCGGTGATCGTTACTTTCGCAACATCGTCGCGTGAGGGAAGCGTGAACATGATGTCTGTCATTGTTTCTTCGATGATTGATCTGAGTCCGCGCGCGCCTGTGTTTCTCTCGATCGCCTTTTCTGCAACGGCACGGAGAGCGTCAGGCGTAAATTCCAACTCGATCTCATCCATTGAGAACAGCTTTGCGTACTGCTTTGTGAGCGAGTTCTTGGGCTCTGAGAGGATGCGTACAAGGGCATCGCAGTCGAGGTTCTCGAGTCCGACGATAACAGGGAGACGTCCGACAAGCTCGGGAATGATACCGTACTTCACGATGTCGTGAGCGGATACATCCTTGAACACGCCGTCCTTGAGCTTTTCTTCCTTCTTCTTGATGTCGCCGCCGAAGCCGATAGAGGACTGACCCTTTCTCTGCTCGATGATCTGATCGAGGTTGTCAAACGCACCGCCGCAGATGAAGAGGATGTTTTCGGTATTGATCTGGATGAATTCCTGATTCGGGTGCTTGCGTCCGCCCTGTGGAGGAACGTTGGCGGTTGTGCCTTCGAGGATCTTCAGGAGAGCCTGCTGTACGCCTTCGCCGGATACGTCTCTTGTGATGGAACGGTTTTCGCTTCTGCGTGAGATCTTGTCGATTTCGTCGATGTAGATGATACCGCGCTCCGCAAGCTCAACATCGTAGTCGGCAGCCTGAATGAGTCTGAGAAGGATGTTCTCAACGTCCTCCCCTACATAGCCGGCTTCTGTGAGCGTGGTTGCATCGGCGATTGCGAATGGAACTTTAAGTGTTTTAGCAAGGGTCTGCGCGAGGAATGTCTTACCGACACCTGTGGGACCGATCAGAAGGACATTGCTCTTCTGGATCTCAACATCGTCGGCAGGAACGGAAGGGTCGTCCTTCTTCCTGCGGTTTTTAAGCTTGAGCTGAGTATCGCGGTGGATGAGTCTCTTATAATGGTTGTAGACAGCGACGGAGAGCGCGATCTTTGCCTTATCCTGACCGACGATGTATTCGTCGAGCGTCTCTTTGATCTCCATGGGAGTCGGGAGCTTTTCGTCGCCGAGAGAAGATGCGGATGACGCGGAGTCGCTTGTGTAGTCGAATATGATATCGTTGCAGGCATCAATGCACTTGTCGCAGATATATAAACCGGTCGGAGAGGGGATCAGAAACTCCACCTGATTCTCACCGCGTCCGCAGAACGAACAGGAGCGTTCAACACGGATGTTTCCGTTGTTTCTTGAATTGTTTGCCATGTTATTCTCCGGATTAAGGTCTGTGTTCGATCACTTTGTCGATGAGACCGTATTCGCACGCCTGAGCCGCTGTCATGAAGTTGTCACGCTCGGTGTCCGCTGCGATGATCTCGATCGGCTTGCCTGTGTTCTGAGCGAGAATGGAGTTGAGTCTTTCTCTTGTGCGGAGAATGTGCTCTGCGTGGATCTTGATGTCGGTAGCTTGACCCTGAGTTCCGCCGAGAGGCTGGTGGATCATGATTTCGCTGTTAGGGAGAGCGAGTCTCTTGCCTTTAGCGCCGGACGAGAGAAGGAACGCGCCCATGGATGCTGCCATACCGATGCAGATTGTGGATACGTCGCACTTGATGAAATTCATTGTGTCGTAAATAGCCATACCTGCGGAAACGGAACCTCCGGGGCTGTTGATGTAGAGAGAAATATCGCGATCGGGATCTTCCGCCTCGAGGTAGAGAAGCTGTGCGACAACGAGAGAAGCTGTTGCATCGTTTACTTCGTCAGCGAGGAAGATGATTCTGTCGTTCAGCAGGCGGGAGAAAATGTCGTAGGAACGCTCACCGCGGTTGGTCTGCTGTACTACATAAGGAACGAGTGCCATAATTATACCTCCGTATATGATGGAAATGAGGAGAATGGGGTGATTCGCGGATGCCGGTATATTATTCTCGCCCGGGAAGCGGATGCACAGTCGGGTGAAAACAAATATCGGCAGATTTCCGGGAAATGTCTTCCCGAATTATCGAAATAACCGCCGCCGGTTACAGAGACTGGCAGCGGTATTGTCTAAAGTCGGAATTATTCAGCGTCAGCCTTAGCTTCAACTTCTGTGATAACAGCCTTTTCGCGGATAAGTTCAACAGCCTTCTTAACCTTGATGTCCTCTGCG
>CAZPPN010000150.1:5536-5743 GCA_964588425.1 uncultured Ruminococcus sp.
GCATCAGCGGAAACAGCTTCCTTGACCTTGTCAGCTTCCATGCCGTAGTATTCAGCGAGTCTGCCGTATTCAGCTTCGATCTCTTCTTCGGATGCAACGATGGATTCGAGAGCAGCGATCTTTTCGAGAGCAAGGCGTGTCTTAACCTGTCTTTCAGCGTCGGGTCTCATCTGTTCTCTGAGCTTGTCGAGGTCGAGACCTGTGTAC
>CAZPPN010000151.1:0-5743 GCA_964588425.1 uncultured Ruminococcus sp.
GTCCGCAATTCTGATGGCTGTGATGTTCGTGTCAGTCTTTACCGCCGCAAGCAGGATCGTATTGTCGCTGATCACAGGATGGTATGGTGTTTCGCTCGGGTGTGCTGCTGCGATGATTTCCGGCGGCGCGATTCACGGCATGGCTGATTCGTTCGGTATCTGCGCGGTATGCATCGTACTGCAGGCTGTACTGACCGCATTGCTTGCATCCGTCTCTGCCGTTTATTCCTCTGCTATACTGTGCGCGCACTCATCTGACGAGAATCATCGGTTTGAATGTCTGTGCAGAGACTACCTGAAGCTGTTCCTGTTTCTCTCAGGTCTGATATATATTACCGTTTACATATCGGTGATACTGATATAAATTCAACGACTGCCTGCGGAATTACCGCTCGCGGAAAATCAAGGTGATAAAAATGTCCAACTACGATCCCAACAGCAGCAAAAAGAATCTTTCTCTCGACGAGATCGAAGCTCTTGAGCAGTAAGAAAAGAAAAAAGAAAAAAAAGCAAAGTTCAATATTTTCGACCGTGCTTACCGTGACGGTGCCGGTGTAGAGAAAGATGAGCTTGAAATTGCCGACAATCCGAATCTTCTGAACTTTTTCAAGCTGCTCGGAAGAAAGATCAGTCAGATTTTCTCGATCAACATCATAATGGTGCTCGGAAACTTCCCGATTTTCTTCTTCCTTCTCTCGATGACCGGTTATTTCTCGATTCATACCACATCTCCTTACTATACAGTTTTTGCTCCGCTCAGAGGTGCCATGCTGTTTAACAACTCCCCGTCAGTATCTGCTCTTTGGACGATTTTCTCGCGTCAGGCGGAAGTAACAGTACAGACAACCGCTGACTATGTTCTGCTCGGTCTCACAGCTCTCTTGATCTTCACCATCGGTCCCGTAAGAGTCGGCGTAACTTACATAATGCGAAATCTCTTCCGCGGCGAGCCTGTATTCATGATGCACGATTTCTTCTACGCAATCAAGAGAAATCTCCGTCAGGCTATCATCTTCGGCATTCTCGACGTTGCGGCGATCGCTCTTATTGTTTACGACATTATGTTCTTCAGTCTCAATCAGGGGCTCAACATGATGATGCAGACTATGTTCTTCATGAGCATCTGCCTTGCGGTTCTGTATTATATCATGAGAGGCTACATCTATCTCATGCTGATCACGTTCGATCTCTCGATTTTCAAGATGTACAAGAACGCTCTGCTCTTCACGATCCTCGGACTCAAGAGAAATGTCATGGCACTCCTCGGAGTTATTGCGGTTTGTCTGCTTGAGTATTTCCTTATTTTCACATTCTTCCCTCTCGCAGCGGTAATGCCTTTTGTTATCATCCCCGCGCTTCTGCTCCTTATCAGCGTATATTCGGCTTATCCGAAAATCAAGGAGATCATGATAGATCCGTTCTATCAGAAAGTAAACAAAAAAGCTGCGGCTGAATCAGAAGAAGCCGACGAAGAATAATATCACAATAATAACAAGGACACACGCAATCCATTTTCGGATAAAGCGTATGTCCTTCTCTTTTACATATTTTTTCTGATCCGCTCAAACGCGCCTTTCTCGAGTCTCGACACCTGCGCCTGTGATATTCCGATCTCTTCGGCTATCTCCATCTGTGTCTTTCCGGCATAAAAGCGTTTTGAGATTATCTCGCGCTCTTTTTCGCTCAGCTTGGCGATTGCTTCTTTCAATGCGATATCCTCAAGCCACAGCTCGTCACTGGAGCTTTCGTCACTGATCTGATCCATCACATATATCGAGTCTCCGCCGTCGTTGAATACGGTTTCATAAAGCGATACGGGTTCTACTATTGCTTCCAGCGCATGGCTTACATCCTTGACTTTCTCTCCGATCTCTTTGGCAATAGCTTCAATTGTCGGTTCCGAACTACACTCTGCCGACAGTTTTTCCTTAGCCGCAAGCGCACGGTATGCAAGATCCCTGACTGATCTGCTGACACGGATGGTATTGTTGTCACGGAGATAACGTCTGATTTCTCCGATAATCATCGGCACTGCATAAGTCGAAAATTCCACATCTATTTCCGTATTGAAATTATCGACAGCTTTAATCAATCCGATGCAGCCCACCTGAAAAAGATCGTCGAGGTTCTCATGTCTGTTTGTGAATCTTTGAATTATGCTCAGCACAAGACGCAGGTTTCCGTCTATCAGTTCCTCTCGTGCCGCGGTGTCACCTTCTTTTGTCTTTCTTAGCAGTTCTTTCTTCTCGGATGATGTAAGTGTCGGGAGTTTTGACGTATTCACGCCGCATATTTCAACTTTATTATAATACATCTTGCTGCCTTCCGGGGGGTTTACTGTTTTAATTATTCCCACAGAACCGATGATGTTATACACAGCGTACTTTTCCACTTATTTCAAGAGATTTAAACAACACTAATTATTTCAAAAATATTGTAATTTATCATGCGTTGTGATATAATCAAACCAAGATAAATTCATGTATTTTCGACAGAAAGGATCAAAATATGCTTTTATATGTTATTCGTCACTCAGATCCCGATTACGAGCATGACACCTTAACACCGCTCGGACATCGTCAGGCTGAAGCTGCAGCAAAACGTCTCGCTGTAAACGGTCTGACACATATATATTCATCTCCCGCCGGCCGTGCAATTGCAACTGCCAAACCGACATCCGAGATTCTTCAGTTCCCTATTCAAATCGAAGACTAGTGTGAAGAGGGACTTACCTGGCGTGATTTTCACGGTAAACTGTCCGACGGCAGTGATGCGTTTATATTTTTTGAGCAGAATACAAAAGTCAAAACCGAAGAATCAATGCAGTACACAAACGACAACTGGCATGAACTTGACTGCTTTAAGACGATCAACGGGAAAGAGGGCTACAAACGGATCCAGACACATCTCGATGACTTTTTAGCAAGACAGGGTTATGTACGCGAAGGTGCCAAATACCGTATCGAATGTCCGAATGATGATCGTGTGGCACTCTTCTGTCATCAGGGATTCGGAATGGTTTTGCTGTCAGTTCTTCTTCAGATTCCGCCTCAGTATATGTTTGCGAGTTTTGATATTCCGCACACAGGTATGTCAATATCTCATTTCAGAAATAACACTGACGGATGGACTATGCCTCGCTGTCTGACGCTTTCCGATATTTCTTTCTTAAACGAAGACAGACTTCCGCTTCTGTACAATTATTCCGTGAAGATATGATTATCAGTATGTACAAAACAATCCAAAAAATGGAGATAACATCATGATTTCATCCGAAAAAACTGTTGTTACAGAAACCGTAACGATCACCATTCCCGGTCTGAGAACACCGCGTACCTTTCTGCACATATCCGACGCACACATCACCCACGCATATCCGGGAGATTCAGCAGAAGAGACTGATTTTGCTGTTCGTCATGCCGAAAAATGGAACGAAGCTGGAATTCCGCCTGTTGACGCATTCAGAAATTTTCTCGAATTTGCAGCAGAAAGAAAACCCGACGCTGTTCTTTTTGCCGGTGACATGATCGACTACTATACAAAAAGCAATGTCCGTTTTCTGAAGGAAATGCTCGCTGATTTCCCTGTTGAATATCTTTATGTGTGGGGCAACCACGAAAACGGTTCATACGGTCTTCCGATCCCTGAGATTAATGAAATTAAAGCTGACATTGCGCCTTTGATGAATAACGAGACTGATTTCTTCGTGCGCGATTTTGAAGATTTTCTTATCGTTGGAGTTCGGAACAGCAGTTTTGATATTACTGAGTCACAGATGGATCATATGAAGAATATTATTGCCGACGGCAGACCCATACTGCTGCTCATGCACGCACCGATCAAAACGGAAGAATTTGCAAAAGTCGCATGGAGTATGCTTGATGCCGAAGCAACTACAACTGACAGAACACGCGAATTTGCCGATCTGATCCGACGCGAGGACAGCCACGTTGCTGCGATCATTGCAGGACATGAGCATTTCGAATGGTCAGGCGAATTTGCACCCGGTCGTATGCAGTACATATCAGCTCCATGCTTCAGACGTTTTGTACGTGAGATACGTGTGGTATCTGCCTGACTGCTTTTAGTACCGAAAAAACTGCCAATCATTAAACTATTATTAAATATTGAAAAAATCAATTGAAATAATATATTCCGTATGTTATAATATATTCATAAAAATTATCGAATTATGTTATTTCAGGAGGACATCACATGGCATATTGCAGAAACTGCGGAAAAGAAATTGACAACAACGCTTCTTTCTGTCCCGACTGCGGAGCATCTCAGAACACCGCAGCAGCATCCGCTCAGAATCAAACACCTGCTCCGGCAGCAGTTTCGGATGAGGGCGGCATTCTTTGGGGGCTTCTCGGATGCTGTATCCCGATTGTCGGTCTTATTCTTTATCTTATCTGGAAAAACGAACGTCCCAGAACAGCAAAATCTGCGGGATTAGGAGCACTTATTTCAGTCGGTATAAGCGTTCTGTACTATATCGTCGTTCTCCTTATCGGCATCGGATTTGGTATTTTTGGATAAGTTCACTTCTTTCATATACAAATGGCTGCCGATCGTCTTCGGATGCCACTGTCTCGACTCGCGTTCCTTCCATTACAAAGGAAGAAAATTCCCGATATGCGCGAGGTGTACAGGGGAGCTGTGCGGAATAATTCTCGGAATTGTGTGCTGTTTTTTCTTCCGCGTGCCGATTATTCCGTCGCTTATTCTTATGCTCTGGATGATTATCGATGGTACTGTTCAGCTTCTGACGGCGTATGAAAGCACAAATATTAAACGTGTGTTGTCCGGTTTTCTCTTCGGATTCGGACTGTTCATGATATTCGCCGACACTACGGTAATCGTATTCAATTACGGTGTAAGTCTTGTAAAATGACAAAAGGTATTTTTTCCGTTTCACAGCGGATCAAATACCTTTTTTGTTTAGATTATGCTGTAATTTGTGTCCCTCAGAACTTTGAGTGATTTTTCGAAATCCGCCTCTTTGACAAAGATGTAATCGGTATTATACGTCGACATCGCGAAGATTGCTATACCGTTTTCGGCGAGAACTGACGAGATACGCGAAAGTATGCCGATCAGCGAAAAGTCAAGCTCGCCCTCAATTCTGAAGCCGTGCCATCCGTCCTCTCGTTTTTCGGTATTCGGCGGGGTATCGGAAGTAATGCACACGAGTGAGTTCTCACCGTCGGTCTTTCCGATGAAGCAATATTCGGCAGAAAAATCGGTCATCGAGTAATCAGTCACCTTGCAGATTGTGAAATTATGCGGAATGATTTTTATTGTCATATTATTCACCATTCTTTTATTATAGAAGAAAACTGACACCGTTCTTATCCGATGCCAGTCTTTCATTTGATCTAAACTATGTCAGCAATTTCTTACTGCTTCTTCAGTCCGAGAATTTCCGCGGATTCGTCGCGCATCTTGTACTTGAGAATCTTACCTGCGGCATTCATCGGGAATTCCTTGACGAACAGGAAGTAACGCGGTACTTTATGTCTCGCGATAGATGCATTACCGAATTCCTTCATTTCAGCCTCGTCTGCTGTTTCGCCTTTGTGGAGAATGATCCATGCACAGCATTCTTCGCCGTATTTTTCATCGGGAACACCTACTACCTGTACATCACGAACCTTGGGGTTGGTCAGGTAGAATTCTTCGATTTCACGCGGATAGAGGTTTTCACCGCCGCGGATGATCATATCCTTGAGACGGCCTG
>CAZPPN010000152.1:0-5737 GCA_964588425.1 uncultured Ruminococcus sp.
TTACGGAGCAGTTTTCATCGGAGAGAGATGCGATGAATTCTTCAAACGGATCGATGTACTCGAGCGCTGATGTTTCACCAACGTCACGTCCGTCGAGAAGGATGTGGATTCTGATCTTTGCGACGCCTTCAGCCTTTGCCTGTGTAAGCATAGCCTTGAGGTGGTCGATGTGGCTGTGAACGTTACCGTCAGAGAAAAGTCCGATGAAGTGGAGTGTGGAGGAGTTATCCTTTACGCCACCGATAAGTGACTTCCATGTATCGGAGAGGAACATCTTACCGGATTCAATGGAGTTGGATACGAGCTTTGCGCCCTGAGCGAACACCTGACCGGAACCGAGTGCGTTGTGACCTACCTCGGAGTTACCCATGTCATCGTCGGAGGGGAGACCTACTGCTGTACCGTGAGCCTTGAGTGTAACCATGGGATAGTTTGCCATGAGTCTGTCAAGGTTGGGTGTACGTGCGAGACGTACTGCGTTAGCTTCGGATTCGGGAGCGATGCCCACGCCGTCCATTACTACTGTAACAACGGGGCGGATGCTCATGCCTTCGTTTTTGGTGAGTGTTTTCATTTTTTCGTCTTCCTTTTTATATTAATTTATTGTTTGGCTTGATTTGTTATTCTTTGCATTCCTCGATGCCCGGGATATCATAGATATTGATCACTCTGATCCCTGCTCTCTCCGCCATACGTACAGTCTGAGCCGTTCCGCTGCGGACAACACCGGGTTTGCAGTATGCCACGCACACCGACGAGTGATCCACCATATACTGATTCCGCTCCTTCATGCAGGTATCCGTGGCGAAATCATTCACATACACCACGCAGTCAGCAAGACCTTTGATGCGCTGATACTCGCGGATGGCTTCCGTTGCGTTAAAAGTATCGGTGTTTTTCCATTTTTCGGTCTGGTTGCGGCAAGGCAGTGCGAGAAAGAGCTTGACCGAATCTATTCGCGATGACACTTTGAGAACAGTCTGTGCTGCGAGCGTATCAAAACCCAACGCTCCCCCGCAGACAAAAATGCGGTATCCCTCTTTATAAAGAGATGCTATTGTATTCTCAAGAACAAGCTCCAGCCGCGGTCTGATCTCATCGGGAATATGCCTGTGCCCCGTAAAGCAGCAGACTATATCCCTGCCCGATGCTGTTGTGTTTTGGAAATCGTTCATTTGAGTCTCCTGTAATACACGTCAAAGTTGACAAAGGATGTTTTTTGTGATATCATCAATACAGATATACAGAAAATTTACGGAGGTGACCGTTCTGAACACAGACATCCGTGCATCGGCAAACGAAAATACTGCCGTAAAAAAAGAATTTGCGCCGTTTTTCAGTGACAAAAAACTCGGTGATGCAGCCGAAGCCGCGCTTTTGCTGAAAGGCTACGGAATCAATCCCGACAGCAGCATTATCATATGCGACGAAGACAGCGCCGTATTATCCGGTACACAGTCCGCCGACGGAATGATTGTGCTGTACAGATCCCTCGGGTACACCGACAGCGACACGCACGCCGATCTCGCAAAACGGCTCGGAAGCAGGTATGCCGCGCTGTTATGTCCGTACCGTCTTGACGAGCTGTACGCCGTTGCGGAATACTCCCTCTCACCCGACACGGCATCCTCAGACGGAAACCGGAGTGACGGGATCATCACAGACGGGCTCACTTTAACATACCGCGGAGAATCCGTGACTCTTACCGAGCGCGAATACAAGCTGTTCGAATATCTTCTGAGCCGCCGCGGAACATTTGTCAGCAGTGATGAGCTGAACAAAAACGTATGGGACAGTCCGCCCGATCGCGGAACAAATATCGCGCAGGTCTACATCAGCTATCTGCGGAAGAAGCTGCGTCCGATCTTCGGTGACGGCGTAATAATCTCGGTCAGAGGAAAAGGATATATTCTGTCGGTATGACATCGGCTGAAAAAGCAAGCATAATTCAGCATCTTATATTATACCATATTTATGCGGCATTTTGACAGATGTTTGCAAAATTTTTCTGTTAAATTTCGCGATGCACAAAAAATATCCGTCAGCTTCTTGACATCGTCCGGCGCTAATGCTATAATTCAGTAAAACAGATCATATTTTATCAAGCGAAAGGATTTCGGAATATGGCAAAAATTATTCTTTTTGACGGAACGAAAGAATCAATGGACAACTGGACAAAGCGTGACGGCAGTCCCATTTCGTGGATTCACGAGGGCAGCATCATGACTGTATGCGGCGGAGATATCGTTTCCAAGGCAGTTTACGGTGACGCGCACATCCATGTTGAATGGCGTGAGCCCGATATGCCCGGCTGCTTCGGTCAGGAAAAAGGCAACAGCGGTGTTTACATTCACGGAGCATACGAGCTTCAGGTACTCGACTCGTACGGCATAGAATCCGGCAAGAACGACTGCGGTGCGATCTACGAAATGTATGCTCCGAGAGTCAATGCCTGCCGTCCCGCGCTCATGTGGCAGACATACGACATTTACTTCCGCGCGCCCCGTTTCGACGAGAACGGCAATGTAACCGAAGCTGCTCGCGCAACGATCTTCCAGAACGACATCTGCATCCAGAACAACATTAAGCTCTACCGCACAACCCCCGGCGGAATCACCTCCGATCAGGCAGCCGCAGGTCCTCTCTTCCTTCAGGATCACGGCAACCCTGTATCTTACAGAAACATCTGGGTTGAGGAGCTTTGAGTCTGAAGCTGAACATTATGGCACGTCTTGGGTCAATTGACTGAGGCGTGCTTTTTTTGTGTGGGGGACGCGGCTTTTTGAAAAAAGCCTGGCAAAAACTTTCACCCGGGGGGGCGGGGGCCGGGCGTGTGCGATTCAATATAGTATGGCTTCATAGCGAATAGCAATACAGAGCTTGCAGAGCCTCAGAAAATCGTTCGCGAGCTCGTAGGGACCGCCGAGACCCTACTCGCCACAGCGGGAAGTAATTGCTTGATTTCGTTAGATGCGCGTGTTTTTGAAGTGAAATCGCACATCTTCATCGCGCACATTTAGGGAAAACTTACCGTTCGCGATGTTGTTTAGCGATCCAACCAAACCAAACCGCGAATCTGACTGAATCACGCAAATGCACCACGGCGTGGGAAGTTAGGGTCTCGGCGGCCCCTAACTTCCGTATTAACGATCTTCTGAACCCTTGGACGGAACCAAATCCCTGCCAACCTTGAACCAAAACGAAATTGGTAAAGCCCCCCCCAAAGCCACCCCCAGTAAAAAAGTTTCGTCCACCTTTTCAAAGGTGGTGGGTTCTTAGGGTGAAACCCTGAGTGGGGTTCCCGTCATGTATGACGAAGCAACGCCCTGAGAAATCCCCCCATCACATAATAAAATATTTTCAAAATAAAGGTTTACTTTTCGCTCAGTATAGTATATAATATAATGTAATTGAAAAGAAGCAAGCAAAGACTGAGACCGGAAAGAAAGGGAAAGACCGCGAGAGACAGAGAATACCGCCAAGGCTGAAAGCGGTGTCACGCGAATCCTGCTGTGCATCCGTGAGTCGGATAGCTAAAACTGTCCCGCATGACCGCGTTAAAAGTCAACTGAGCTATAAACAAGAGTGGAACCGCGATAATTCGCCTCTGTCGGATGATAAAATGTATTTTTGTCCGGCGGGGGCTTTTTTGTTCGACCCTGTGTATATTGTGTATAAGGAGTACCTATGAATATCTCAATCAAAAACAAAGGCAGCGACGGACGGGTGAAGTTCGATCTGAATATTACACTCGAATCCGCACTCGGCAAAACAATCTACCGCGAGATTATGTCAATCTGCGACGATATCGACTCAATCTGCGAGAGAGACCCTGCCGCAAGAGGACGTGCAGAAGTCATGTGCCTCTACTCGGGAGTCCACGCACTCATCATGTACCGCATATCCCACGCACTCCATAAAAACGGCATGAAGTTCTGTGCAAGAGCTGTGTCGCAGTTCGCAAAATTCCTCACCGGCATCGAGATCCACCCCGGCGCTACTATCGGCAAAGGCCTCTTCATCGACCACGGCTCCGGAGTCGTCATCGGAGAAACCGCAATAATCGGCGACTACTGTACAATCTACCAGGGCGCAACCCTCGGCGGTACCGGCAAGGAATCCGGTAAGCGTCACCCCACACTCGGCAATAACGTAATGGTGGGCGCAGGCGCAAAACTCCTCGGCAACTTCATAGTCGGATCAAACTCAAAAATTGCAGCAGGTGCCGTCGTCCTCGGTGATGTTCCCGAATGCTCCACGGCCGTCGGTATCCCCGCACACATAGTCAAGAAAGCCGGCGAAAAAGTCAGCAAAACAGCCGACCTCGACCAGGTGCATATCCCCGACCCGGTTGAAAACGAGCTTAAAGCGCTTCGCGAACGTGTGGCTCTTCTCGAAGAAAAGATCAGAAAAGAATGCGAATAACCGGAGGGCTGAAAAATGATATGTCCGCGATGCGGAAAAGATAATAATGACGAAAATAAATTCTGCCAGGGATGCGGCTTCGATCTCGCGAATTACCGCAAAAATCACCACTCCCGTGCAGGAGGAATTGTCCGCGGCGTGCTTGTCGTTATCCTGTTCGTCGCAGTCATGTTCACGTGCCAGTCGTGCGTCATCTCCGGATACTCGGCTTCTCTCATGATGGGCAGCGGATTCATGGGCATGGGCAGCGCGGCGGCATCCGAGGAAGCCATGACGGATTTCCTCATCGGCATCACCGACAAGATCTACGAAGAAATGGTGCTGATTTTGCTGATCTCGAATCTGCTGACGATTCTTGTGATCTGTCTCCTGTTCCATATGATGCGAAAAAAGCCGACCGAGGAAATGTACGTGCGGTACGTCAATCCGCTGAGGATTCCCATGTTTGCACTCCTCGGCATGGCGCTGAACGTGTTTGTATCGGTTACGCTGTCGTTCATCCCTCTGCCCGAGTCGGTAGTTGAGGCATTCAACGCGCAGTACGCGGCGATGTACGGCGGAAACATAGTTCTCGAAATATTCAGCGTTGCTGTTGTGACGGGCATCACGGAGGAGCTGATCTTCCGCGGTATCGCAATGAAGCGGCTCTCGCCTGTAATGGGACGCCGGCCCGCGATCATTGTAACGGCTGTGATCTTCGGAATCGCGCACGGCACGCCCATTGCGATCGGATATGCGACAGTACTCGGTATTCTGTTCGGGTACATCTGCTCGTCGTACAAATCGGTGATCATGTGCATGGTATGCCATGTGTTCTTCAATCTTACGTCGTACCTACTTCCCGAGGACAACGAGCAGGCGATGCTGGCACTGTATGTGATGTCGATTGCGGTGATTGCGTTCTGCGTATACCGTGCGTTCATCCGCCGTCCGACATTCTACGATCTGGTATTCGACCGGAGTGGAGATTACAGCTTCATCAACGAAACCGAGGCTGAGCTGATCGGGCGTGTAAAGCGTGCGCGAAACTCGGATGAGATAGACATGACGCCGGAGGAGCTTGAAGAAATCTACGAAGCATGGGAGAAAAACCGCGAGTATAATAAGAAAAAGCGGAAAGAGAAATAATTACTAATAATCACAAAAATAATTACAAAATTTCGTTTGCTGCATGGCTGTTCTTTTTCCTTTATCGAGGAAAAAGAACCAAAAAGGAACTCCCTTGAAGCATTGGGTGTTTCGAGCTTGCGAGCTCGACGAGGGCGTTGCCCTTCGAACCCACAAACTTTTGAAAAAGTTTGATCAAAACTTT
>CAZPPN010000153.1:0-5735 GCA_964588425.1 uncultured Ruminococcus sp.
AAGTTTCGTTCTTGAAATGGTTGACGGGCTTCTGCTTTGCGGGACGCTGTCTGAGCTGGCGGAGTTCTTCGTCGTTCGGTACTTCGTCCTGCTTATCGGTATATTCTTCGGGAATTTCAGCGGCAAATCGTGAGAGCTGGTTAGAGCTTGTTCTGCCGTTGAGCATTCTGTCTCTTACGTGTGTGATGATGAGCTTTTCCTTTGCACGTGTGATCGCAACATAAGCAAGACGGCGTTCTTCCTCGATTTCGTTCTGATCCATGATTGTCTGGACACTCGGGAAGATGTTCTCTTCCATACCGGGGAGGAATACTGTCGGGAATTCAAGTCCCTTTGCGGAGTGGATTGTCATAAGTACAACGGCATCGGCTGTTTCGTCATATTTATCAACATCGGAAACGAGCGCCACATCCTCGAGGAATTCAACGAGTGAGGGCTCATCTGCCTGTTCTTCGTATGTCTTTGCGGCGGAAACAAGTTCACCGATGTTGTTGAGTCTGTCATCGCGTTCTGCAAGATCCGTCATTTCCGAGAGCATCTTATTGTATCCGGATTTTTCAACTACAAGTTCGATCAGTTCGGACACGCTCATCTGCTCCGCGCATTCACGGAAGTAGTCGATCATATAGACGAAGTTGACCATCTGGTTCGCTGTTGCGGATGAAATCGCATTGTATCTCTTGGCACGGCGGAGAAATTCGAGAAGCGGACATCCCTCTTCATAAGCGAGTGCTTCGGCTATCTGAACGGATTTGTCACCGATACCGCGACGGGGAGTGTTGATGATTCTGCGGAGTCTGAGGTCATCGTTCGGGTTATTGATCAGCGCGAGGTATGCCACGATATCCTTGACTTCCATACGGTCGAAGAATCGCATACCGCCGAGCATACGGTAAGGGATACCGCTCTTTGCGAACGACTGCTCGATTGATCTCGACTGGGAATTCATGCGGTAAAGTACAGCGTAGTCCTTGAACTTGTCGCCGTTTCTTACTCCCGTGGATACAGCATCCGCGATATATCTTCCCTCGTCGTTCTGGTTTCCGAGGTGCTTGATGACGATTTTCTCACCGTCATTTCCCGCAGTCCAGAGAGTTTTGCCGAGACGTCCGGAGTTATGTCCGATAACCTTATTTGCTGCGTTTAAGATATTCTTAGTGGAACGGTAGTTTTCCTCGAGCTTGATGACTGCTGTATTTTCGTAATTCTTATCGAAGTTAATGATATTCTCGATTACGGCGCCGCGGAACTTATAGATACTCTGGTCATCGTCACCTACTACCATGATGTTTCTGTATTTTGCGGAGAGGAGCAGAGTCAGTTCAAGCTGCGCGTAGTTTGTGTCCTGATACTCGTCGACGGAGATGTATTTGTATCTGTTCTGCAGGAGAGTTCTGACATCCTCGCACTCGGTAAGGAGCTTTACTGTCTGCATGATGATATCGTCGAAATCGAGAAGATTCTGTGCTTTGAGTTTTTCTGCGTAAAGCTCGTAGATCTGAGCGATCTGTTTGAACTTTGCATCGCTTCCCGCCTGCGCTGTGTACTCGGAAGGCTCGATGAGTTTATCCTTAGCGCGACTGATTGCGTTCTGCACAGTCTTTACGGGAAGGACTTTATCATCAATATTGAGCTGCTTCATACAGAGCTGGAGCTGCTTTTTGCTGTCATCGGTATCGCAGATGGTGAAGCTTCTGTCATAACCGATCTGTTCACCATAGCGGCGGAGAATCTGAACGCAGATCGAATGGAATGTGCCTGTTTTGATTTCTGCGGCTTCCGTGCTGTCTTCACCGAAGATTGACGCGATTCTTGTCTTGATCTCGCGTGCTGCTTTATTGGTGAATGTGATCGCCATAACCTGCCACGGCTGAGGAGGATTTACAGCGAATTTTGTGAGATACTCGCCGAGCTCTTCATGGCTGAGATTCATAGCGTTACGCATTTCACCAATCATGTCTTCGCTGACATCAGTCGGAACGAGATCGGTTCTGTACGCATCGCCGTAACGGATGAGGTATGCGAGTCGATTTACGAGAACGGTTGTTTTTCCGCTTCCCGCGCCTGCGAGGATCAGAAGAGGTCCGTTTACCGTATAAACCGCTTCTCTCTGTTTATCGTTAAGTTTTTCGTAATATTTATCGAATAACGCTCTTTTGGTTTCGAGATAGGATTGTCTGAGATTTAATGCTGTCACTTTGGGTACGCTCACTTCATTAGAATAATCTATTTTATTATATCACAAAACGGAAGTTTTTTCAAGAATATTGTAGACAACATTTTTTGATTCAAAGCGGCAATAATATGGCTTATTCACAAAATCATTGCTTATTCATCGGTATTCTGATACATACGGCAGTTTGCAATGTAAAAAAACGGGCGTACCGCATTTTATGCTTGAGTTCATCATGAAGCAGTTTGCGGCACGCCTTTTGTTTCTTTTATTTAATTTTCGTTTACACACCAAAAATCTCTTTCCGGATTTCGAGCGCCTTTTTCGGGATTCTGGTCGTGATATTCCATACTTCGGGATAAGTCATCATGCAGCGGAGACTTTCTTCGTTGTTGACTGTCCATACCGAAAGCGGATAGCCGGCTTCACGGGTTCGTGCGGCAAAAGCATCATTTACCATGCCGTAGTTCAGATTCAGAATCCGGTATGCGCCGCCGAGAGAATCGTACATCGAGAGGGTTTCGGAAATGTTTTCTTCCGTGCTTCGGAAAATGTTGATCCACCAGTCGGCTTCGGATGCATTCAGATCGGGCAGTTCTCCGATATGATAGCTTCCTGTGAAAATAATACGTGATTCCATGCCGTATTTTTTCGCAAGAGCGATGACGGGCGTTTTCAGAAACTCGTTTTTCATATCGCAGTTGATCAGGATTTTACCGTCCGCTGCGGCGAGCTTCAGACAGTCTTCAAACAGAGGAACACCGTCGTATGATGCGGGTTGGTCGTGAGTCAGATACAGTGTTCCGTCGGGTGCGGCATTGATGTCGATTTCGAAGCATTCGACTCCCGATGCGATTGCGGTTCGGATGTGCTCAATACTGTTGTCGGGCGTTCCTTCACAACCGGAATGCGCGGTGATGATGGGATATGCGAGACCGTCTGCATGACGTTTCACGAGAAGTTCGGTAATCGGTTTCATATTCGGATTCCTTTCATTCGGATATTATATGTCAAGAATATGATAGATAAAAGAGGATGATATCCCCGTACAATGCCGCTGAGATAAGAAACAGCCGAGAGCGGTTTTTATCACACAACGCTGAGAATACTGAGTCCGAACACAGCCGCAAGCGCGAGAACAAGTCCGATATATTTTCTCAGACACATTTTTTCCTTGAGTGCGATAACTGACCAGAGAACGGACACGATGAGAACTCCGCCGCTGTCGAGTGAGTAAAGAACCGCCACATTGATCAGCGAGAGGCAGTACATCAGCAGATTCACGGCAGATGCGGCACAGACGGAAGCTGCGAGCATGGAAAACATGGATTTCTTATTCTGACGGAAATCTTTCATTGCGGACTTTCCGGACTGCACAAACAGAGCAAGGAATGCGAGAACAGCCGACACTACATATGTGATGATGATCAGCTCGGCGTCTTCGTTTTTCTCCACCATGAGCTTCTGTGTGTTCATAATTGTTCCATACACACCGTTTGTAAGAAACAGAAGTGATGCGTAAATGAGGAATTTCAGCGATACTTTTTTTCTTTCACCGTCAGATTTGTCTTCAAGATTCAAAAGCACGAACGATGCAAGCATGATGAAAATGAATATGTACTGAAGCAGGCTGAGCTTTATTCCGTCATGCAGTACCGACCACATCAGCGGAATGAGTATGCATCCTGCCAGATTGAAGATCATTGTGACCGAAAAAGGGCCGTTCTGTGACGCTTTGATAAGTGAAAAATTGTATCCGTAGAGAACAGCGCCGTTGATTATACCGAGGATTATCGTCCACTTTGTGGGAGCGAAATCAAAACCTGCGATCACAAATGTTGCCGTAGCTACGATAATTCCGTAGAACACGGAATACACAGAGGATGATTTATCTTTATTCCCCGGGTAATGCTTATCAAACAAATTTGCGAACGCCGACTGGAATGTGGCGAACAGTACAAGAACAGCTACAAGTAAAATTGACATTTCTGTTTTTCTCCGTTTTTGTATTTTTTATCTATATCTGATATTATATCACGGCAAACTGTATTAATCAAGTACGGAAAACATCAAATCTTCTGAAAATTTGTCTGCCTTAAAAAGAAAAAATTATACATTAATGTATTTATTTATATGATATTTTGTGGTATAATAAAATGGATAATGACTAAATGAATTCAATCCGAAAGGTATTTTATATATGTGCGGCTTTATTGGCTTTACCGGAATTATCGACCGTCGCGAGCAGATCATCAAAAAGATGGCTGACAGGATCATTCACCGCGGTCCCGATTCAGACGGTTATCATATCAGCGGTGAGAGTGCTCTCGACAGCATTACGCTCGGCTTCAGACGTCTCTCCATCATCGACCTCTCCGACGGTTCCCAGCCCATGTACAACGAGGACGGAAGTGTTGTTATAGTTTACAACGGTGAGGTTTACAATTTCACAGAGCTACGTGACGATCTTATCGCCTGCGGTCATGTTTTCAGAACACGCTGTGACACCGAAGTTCTCGTTCACGGATACGAAGAATGGGGTGAAAAACTCGCAGAAAAGCTCCGCGGTATGTTCGCTTTTGTAATCTGGGACAAAAAGACATGTACTCTCTACGGCGCGCGTGACCCGTTCGGCATCAAGCCATTCTAATACACGTTCACCGCTGACGGATCAATGATCTTCGGTTCTGAAATCAAGAGCTTCCTCGAGCATCCCGGATTCAAGCCGCAGGTGAACGAAAACGCGCTCAGACCTTATCTGACATTCCAGTATTCCTCAATGGAAGAGACTTTCTTCAAGGGCACGTTCAAGCTCCCGCCTGCACATTATTTCACGCTCAAAGACGGAAAGATGACTAAGACACGTTACTGGGATGTTGATTTTTCAAAGAAGACTTCCCTCTCCTACGCCGAAGCCGCCGATCAGCTCGACGCGAGAGTTCACGAATCAGTTAATGCTCACCGCATAAGTGACGTAAAGGTCGGATCATTCCTCTCTGGCGGTGTTGACTCATCATACATCACGGCTACACTCATGCCGAACGATACTTTCTCGGTCGGTTTCAATTACGAAAAATTCGACGAGACAAGCGAAGCAAAAGAGCTTTCCGACCGTCTCGGCGTACAGAATTACCTCAAGCACATAACTGCCGACGAATGCTTTGAGGCTTTCCCGAAGATTCAGTATCACATGGACGAGCCGCAGTCAAACCCGTCATCAGTTCCGCTGTATTTCCTCTCGCAGCTTGCCGCTGAACACGTGACTGTCGTTCTTTCCGGCGAGGGAGCTGACGAGATCTGGGCAGGCTACGAATGGTATGACGAGCGTGGACTTGCCGCAAAATACAAAAGAATCCCCGGATTCATCAGACGCGGAGCTGCAGGTATTGCGAAGAATCTTCCCTATTTCAAGGGACACGATTTCATCATCAAAGGCAGCGGACGTCCCGAGGATTACTTCATCGGACAGGCGCTGGTGTTCCCCGAAAAGGAAGCGTACTCGATCCTCAACGAGAAATACAGAAAAGGCCCGGCTGTATCGGATATCACACGTCCGATTTAC
>CAZPPN010000154.1:0-5725 GCA_964588425.1 uncultured Ruminococcus sp.
CTTGTAAAAGCTACACATCTGAAAGCGCCGACAGTAAGCGTGGCTTTGCAGAAGCTCGAGAAAGAAGGATATGTAACACGCCGTACCGATGAGTACGATATGCGTGCAACGAGAGTGTTTCTCACAGAAAAGGGAAGAGCGCTTGACGAAAGAATCAAAAAGCGTGTTCGTACCGAGGAAGAGCTTGCAATGGACAGTCTTACCGAATCGGAATGTGAGACACTCGTCAAACTGCTCGGAAAAATAAAGAAGAATATTCTGTTCAATTCAATGGAGGAGGAAAACGAGGCGTGAAAAAAGTAAAACTCAGATCATATCTTAAAAAGTATTGGTTCTTCGCGATAATCTCACCGCTTTTCATGATTGGTGAAGTTCTCGTTGACCTTATGCAGCCGATGCTTATGTCGACTATCGTAAATACCGTCGTTGAGAGCGGCGAGGTCGATGTCGTAATGAATTCGATCCTTACAACAAGCATAAAAATGATCGTCCTCGTTGCTTTCGGCGGATTCATGGGACTGATGTGCTGTTATACGGCAAGCCGCGCTTCACAGGGATTCGGCAACGACGTCAGAGTGGACGCATTCAATAAGGTAATGTCTCTCTCTCTTGAGCAGACCGATAAATTCACCACAGGTTCGCTCGTAACAAGACTGACCAACGATATTACGACAATTCAGGATCTCGTTCAGATGATTCTGCGTATGCTCGTGCGTGCCCCGATCTTCTTCATCGGCGGTATCGTAATGTGTCTCTCCCTTGATATTGCGTTCGGCAGAGTAGTTCTAATAGCTCTTCCGATAATTCTTGTTATCATCATCGTCATGCTCAGCAAAGCGTTCCCGATGTTCTCCGTAGTTCAGAAAAAGCTCGACCGCGTCAATTCCGTAGTACAGGAAAACGTAACGGGCGCACGTGTCATCAAGGCATACACCAGAGAAGAGCATGAGATCGGCAGATTCAATGAAGCCAACCTCGATTTCAGCAATGCCAACTTCAAGGTATCTGTGCTGATGTCCACACTTTTCCCGGCGCTCAGTATAGTTATGAACTTCTCCGTAATCGCGATCATTTACATAGGCGGTCTGCAGGTCGAAGCCGCAAGAATCAATGTAGGTGACATCATGGCAGCGGTTCAGTACATCACACAGGTTCTCAGCTCGATCATGATGATGTCCATGACATTCCAGCAGATCGCGAGAGGTTCAGCGTGCGCACAGAGAGTACGTGAAGTCCTCGAAGCGGATCAGATTATCAGATCGGGTGATGTAACGGAAGCTGAGGAACGCGGAACAGTCAGATTTGAAAATGTTTCATTCAAATATCCTAACGCATCCGGAAACAATATCCTCGACAATATTTCGTTCGAGATCAAGCAGGGTGAGACCGTTGCTGTAATCGGTGCGACAGGCTCGGGCAAAACATCGCTCGTCAACCTTATTCCCAGATTCTACGATACCGTAAGCGGTACAGTCTACGTCGACGGCGTTGATGTAAAAAAATGGAATCTTTCCGCACTCCGTGAGAGAATTGGCTTTGTACTCCAGAAGAGCGAGCTGTTCTCCGGAAGCGTTGAAGAAAACATCAAATGGGGTAAAACCGACGCTGAATTCGACGAAGTCAAGCACGCAGCAGAGATCGCTCAGGCTGACGAATTTGTGTCCGCTATGGATCAGGGATACGCTTCATATGTGGCTGAAAAGGGAGCGTCACTCTCAGGCGGTCAGAAACAGCGTGTCGCAATATCCCGCGCTGTTCTCCGTCATCCCGAGATCATCATCTTCGATGACAGCACATCCGCGCTTGACCTCAGTACGGAATCCAAGCTCAGAAACGCTCTGAACAAAGAGTTTTCCGATACCACAGTAATCATGATCGCTCAGCGAATTGCAAGCGTAATGCACGCCGACAGAATCGCGGTAATCGAAAACGGCAAGATCACAGCTTTCGATAACCACGAAAATCTTATGAAAACAAGCGAAACTTACAGAGATATCTACTCATCACAGATGAAAATGAACGGAGGGGAAATCAATGGCTGAAAACAGAACACAGACACCGAAACGTGATATTCCGCCGTCAGGAATTCCCACAGGTATGCCGAACGGTGCTCCGATGGGTAAGAATCCCCCGAAGAAAGAAATGTCTGCCGAAGAACTTCGCGATGTGATGAAGAAAAACGGAACTCAGCAGAACGCTGATCCCGGTGGTCCCGGCGGAAGACCCGGTGGTCCGAGAGGCGGTCCGGTCATCAGAGAAAAACCGAAGAATACAAAGGAAACACTCGGCAAACTCCTGAAATACATAGGCAAAAGCAAATATCTGATCGCGCTTATCGTTCTGACAACGCTTTTCACAACATTCCTTAACCTGCTCGCCCCCACGCTTCAGGCAAACGCTATCGACTCGATCACATTCACAGCCGAGAGACCTTATGTTGATTTCGATTCGCTCGTGCGTACTCTCGTGCTTATGGGAATTGTCTATATCCTCAGTATTCTCATGCAGCTGTTCCAGGGTATCGCATCGGCAAAGATTTCACAGACAACCGTCTATAATATGCGCCGCGACCTGTTCGGAAAGATCACATATCTCCCAATCAAGTACACCGACACCCACGCTCACGGGGACATCATGAGCCGTATGACAAACGATGTCGACAATATCTCAATGACGATCTCCTCGTCAATCACATCACTTGTCTCAGCCGTACTCACACTGATCGGTGCGCTGTGTATGCTCATATATTACGACTGGAGAATGGCACTCATCTCTCTGATTACGATTCCGTTTACGGTGTTCGTTTCGATGAATCTCTCGAAATTCATGAGAAAATACTTCGTCGAAAAGCAGGTACTCCTCGGAGAAATGAATACTCAGGTTGAAGAAATGGTCACAGGTTTCAAAACCGTTATCGCATACGGAAAAGAAGATGACGCCTGCCGTGAGTTTGCTGATATAAGCGAAAGATTCCGAAAGTGCAGCATCAGAGCAAATGTCTGGGGCGGTCTTATGGGTCCCGCAAACAACATCATCAACAATATCAACTACCTGCTCGTAGCGTGCTGCAGCGTGTATTTCACAATGACGGGTGCGATCTCGGTAGGTGCGATTCAGGCTATTCTGCAGTATTCCAAGCAGCTCTCCATGCCGATCAACCAGATTTCCAACCAGTACGCAAGCATACTTACAGCAATCGCAGGTGCGGAGAGGGTATTCGCAATCCTTGAAACTCCGTGCGAGATCGATGAGGGAAAGACTGATATCGACATCGAAAAGCTCGAGGGAAATATTGAATTCAACAATATCGACTTCTCATACAATCCCGAAAAACAGGTGCTCTTCGACTTCAATCTCAAGGTTGAAAAAGGTCAGAAGATCGCGCTTGTCGGTGCAACGGGATCGGGCAAGACAACAGTCGTAAATCTTCTTACAAGATTCTATGATGTCGACTCGGGTGAGATAAAAATCGATGGCATAAACATCAACGATATCCCGAAAAATAGGCTCAGAAGCGCAATCGCAATCGTTCTTCAGGATACGGTCCTGTTCCACGATACGATCGGTAACAATATCAAATACGGCAAGCTTGACGCGACTGATGAAGATATCGTCAGAGCAGCAGATATGGCAGAAGCGAGAGACTTTATCGAAAGACTTCCCGATAAGTATGATACAGTCCTTGCGGAAGGCGGAAGCAACCTCAGCCAGGGTCAGCGTCAGCTTCTTGCAATCGCACGCGCAGTTCTTGCCGATCCCAAGATTCTGATCCTTGATGAAGCTACATCGTCAGTAGATACAAGAACCGAAATGCATATCCAGCAGGCAATGGTAGCGCTTATGAAGAACCGTACAAGCCTTATCATTGCACACCGACTTTCCACAATCCGTGATGCGGACGTTATTATAGTAATGCAGAACGGTACTGTAATGGAATGCGGAAACCACGATGAACTGATTGAAAAGAAGGGCGTTTACTGCAACCTTTACCAGAACCAGTTCGCAGGCATCGAAACCTGATAAATGATAAGCTGAAGTCCTTTTTTCGCTATCGTCGGAAATGGGACTTTTCTGCTGTACTCCACTCTGTATACCCACGGCAATCGCTTACGGATTTTGGATTATAATTACAAACCAAACATCCCGCTGTGCCGAGGTAACGAGGTCGCGAACGGTTTTCTCAGGGCTTGTATTTCCATATTTGATGCACCGGAATTGCACAGACTATATCCATTTCATCCCAGTTTAAAAGGTTTTGAAAGGAGTTTGAGGGGAACTTTTCTCAAAAGTTTCCCTCAAAAATTTCGTAAGCGATTGACTTTTTCTGTCAAAAGCTTTATAATAAACTATATAACAGATATGCTGTTTAACAGTTCACATTGAAAGGTAAAATTATGATCCAGTTAATTAGAAGAAGAATTTTTCCTGATACAATGGAAGTTCTTTATGACAAAGCATTTACTCCTGAAGTTCTTGCCGAAGATTATGAAATAAAGGGCGGAAAATGGTATGTCGATGAAGAAGGTTGGCTTGTGGGAGAAAACAGAGAAAACTCTGCCGCAATGGTAATGTCAAAGGGCGAGTATTTCGGAGATGTGCTTATTGAATTTGATGCAGCGACAATTCTTCCTGCTACAAGAGATATTAATGTAACATGGCACGCAAGCTGGAACGAAGAAACAAATAAAAGAGATATTGCATATGTAGCCGGTCTTGAAGGATGGTGGCAGGGAATGGTAGGATTTGAAAAATCTCCTACATACGACTTCCTTGTTCAGACAAAACTCTTTAAGTTCAATCCCGGACAGGTTTATCACATAGCAGTCGGAAATATCGGCAATGATTTGTTTATTGCTATCGATGATGTTCTCGCTCTTGAAATCCATGACCCTGATCCTATTGATATTAATAAATTCGGAAGAATCGGTTTTGAAGCGTACTGTACACGTGTTAAATATAAGAATCTTAAAGTTAAAAGAGTTACCTACGAAGATACAGCCAAACCTTACGATCCTGAATTCTGATATAATGAAAGACCGCGAGATATTAAATCAAACGGTCTTTTCTTTATATTATGTTTATCCGTATGTTATCGTGGATAGCAGTACTTTGTGCTCGTATCAATGCATCAGAATTCGATTCTGAATACCATAGGACAGCCGTTTTCGATGATGTTGATATTGCGGAGTCTGAGATGCGGCGGATTGCAGATTCCGTACACCCCTGTAAAATCCGGCGGATATGTTTCAACAGAGCAGTCGATTTCCTCACCGGTATTCAGCATGACAACCGATTTCGGCATTTTGTTCAAAGGCGGAAGTGAGAGACCGGTACAGTCAAGATACCTTGTGTGGAGATAGTAAACATTATCCTTTTTCGCCGCCCATACACAGTCGGATGCGATATCATTGCAGGGAAGAATGCCCTCACCGAATGCTTCTTTTACGGAATTGTACCATACACCGCATTTTCTGACAAGATCAGCAGCTTTCTCGGGAATCACACCGTCAGCATCGGGACCGACATTCAAAAGATAACTGCCGCCCATAAGCATGATTTTGTCAATGCTTTTGGTAAGAAATGCCGGAGTAAAATAATCTTCGTTGATCCTGTACCCCCAACTGTGCCGTCCGACAGAGTCACACGCTTCGGTATAGCGATCGAATGATTCACCGTCGGGGACACTTCTCTCGGTAGTCGAATAATCACCCTCTGAATAACCGCG
>CAZPPN010000155.1:0-222 GCA_964588425.1 uncultured Ruminococcus sp.
TTTATTGTACGGATATCTGCGAGTCCCTGTGCGCCGGCGGGGATCGGATTGCCGTGTTCGTCAAGGAATTCAAAGCCGAGCGAGGCAAGCATACCCGTCCCGCCGTCATTTGTTGCGCTTCCGCCGATTCCGATGATAAAACTGCGGCATCCGCGCTGAACTGCGTCTTTGATAAGTTCTCCGACGCCGTATGTTGAGGTGAGCATTGGATTGCGCTCGTCC
>CAZPPN010000155.1:232-5715 GCA_964588425.1 uncultured Ruminococcus sp.
AGAGTAATTCCTGCGGCTGCGGACATCTCAATTACCGCTGTTTTTGTTTCGGGGACGATACCGTATGTGCTGTCGATAATTCTGCCGAGGGGATCGTGTGCTTTGATTGTTACAAGCTCTCCTCCGCAGGCGGTTATTATTGCGTCAACTGTTCCCTCGCCTCCGTCAGCAAGGGGGGAAACGCGGATATCGGCACCCGGGTACACACGGCGGATTCCCTCGGATATTGCGCGCGCGGATGTGTGGGTATCGATGCTTCCTTTGAATGAGTCTATGGCTATTGTTATTTTCATGAGGTGGGCTCCGTTTTTAATCGTAAATTAGAATTAAAACTCCGAACCCATCACCGTTTGGCGAAAGGTTCGGATTTTTATTGGAGTTTTTGCTTCTTATTTAACGCGGATGCGGCACATCGACATAGTCAAGTTCTGAGTGAATATATTCCACATTAAACGAATTGTCCGCTTCTTTTATCGTGATCTGTGTCGTGCCGAGAAGGTTTTTTTGGAAATAGTCGTAAGTACCCGTTTTCATACCGTAGGTTAATCTGATTCCATCGTAAACTATACTCGTTGCAACTGTGTGCTGATGACCAAGGAACATTCCTACACATCCGATTTCTTTTGCAGTGTTCCAGAATTTTTCGCTGTCACCGAATCCGCCTATATCTTCATAAGCTATTCCCAAATCGCCTTCACGATCGGGAGAGAATTTGCCGTATGCAAACGTGTACGCATCTATGTATGCATCCGGATACAGTGTTTCGACAGCATATCTCGTTTCGTTAGACGGAGCGTGCATACAAATCATCGTAGGTATATCACGTCCGCACGCATCCGTTATCTCTTCATAAGACGATTTCATCCATTCGACCTGATCATCAAATATACCGTATTCCTGCTGTATCAGATCGATATCGATATTATCGGGATTTAAGCCTTCACCCGGATTATCATATACCCTGCATCCGTTACTGTCAAGCATATAGAAGATGTACTTATACTGATCGCCCTGCTTAATTCCTATGGTATAGTTGGAGTTGCCGGTTACGTCACCCTGTTTTATCATGCCGTATTTCGTGTTCTGTACCTGCTCGATCTGCCAGCGAACACCCTTTGCACTCTCACAGTCATGGTTTCCGAAAACAATTGCCCACGGAATTTCAAACGAATCGAGGACTTCACAGAATTTCAGCCATTGTTCTCCGTCGTCGTCTGTCTGACCGTAGATGTTGTCACCTGTCGCGATGATAAGATCGGGCTGAACTCTTTCAACACCTTCCTCGACATATCTCCAAGCGCGGATATAGTCGTCGTGCGAGGTTTCATTATCATCAAAAAAAGCACTATAAACCTGATTATATCTCTCGTTGCCGGGAGTTTCGCGCACACCGGCAAGTTCAATTGTCTGAGTATCGGTGATCTGAAGAATTTTGATATCGCGTCCCTCGGGAATCTCGATCGTAAAATCAATCGCATCGATACTCTCGGGATTGCCTGACGGTGTATTTTCTCCGCAAGCTGACAGGAGTGTAAGAAGCAGGAAAATTATGATAATAGAAATAAGTATTTTTTCACAGCAATTCGCCTCCGTAATGGTTTGTGATTATATTTTATAATAAAACTATCAATTTGTCAATGCGGTTTGTTCGGTTTTTTTGAACAAAATTACATTGCAGGTATTTTTTGTTTGATATGTGAGTTGTTGGTGATAAACAAAAAATCCGATCCCATCACCGTTTGGCAAAAGGTTCGGATTATTTTGATTTTATGCTATTGTTAATATAGTTTCCGTTTTCATCCCTATTTACAGGAACAGCGGTAAGGTAAAAACGCAAACAATGGCACGGACAAGACAGTTCTATTCTATATTTTTCTTTTGCACCTCTGTGTATGAAATCGCCGCCACAACGAATTACTTCACACAAAGTAAAAATTTCCATCATAGCACGAGGACAAAAACTCTGGGGAGTTTCGTATTCAAAATGAAAAACATCTCCCTTTTCTAATCCAAGTCTGCAACTCTTTGCTTCTCCGTCAATTACCTCTACATCAAAAGCCCAATCTTCAACAATCCATTTCTTCATTTGTTGTTCTCCTTTGCGGTATTGAGCGAAGAAATCAACATTCTTTTTATTTCTTCTGCCAAAGAAAGAAGCTTATCAAAATCATATTCGATTAAGTTTGTTCTTTTGAGTAAGGTGAGCCAATAGATGCTCTCGCCGGTTTCTTTAAGAGAAATATGCAATTTGGAAATAAAATCAGCCTTGCTGTTTCCATAAATAGCTTCGTTTATATTAGCGCCAACGCTTGTAGCGGAACGAAGTAACTGCTTTGCTATTGTGGTGTCTTTTTTCGTTTTAGAAAAACTCTCATAAAATAATACAATTTGAGTTGCAAAATCAAGAGATTTCTCAAGCAACGGGCTGCTCATCAATATCACCTCAAAACATATTATATCACAATTCGCTTTTCAATTCAATACTTTGCGGAGCAAAGATACCTTTTCTCTCTTCACTTTTCACTCTTCTCTTTTATGCATAAACGACAATTTAAGAGAAAAGAGAAAAGAGAAAAGACAACCTTCTGTTGAAAATTGTCTTTCTTTTTGATGGAGACGGCGGGAGTCGAACCCGCGTCCGAAAATCTATTCATGCAACTTTCTCCGGGTGCAGACCGTCTTTTTTATTTCCCGTTTCCGGCACCGGCGATCAGGTTACGGAAATCGGTAGCCCTTTCATGCGTGACAGATACAAGAGCGAAATCTCTGTTCACGGACGCCACTCAGATTATGCCGTGGTCAAATAAGGACGCACTCCCGATCGGGACACTTCGGAGT
This sequence comes from uncultured Ruminococcus sp., assembly GCA_964588425.1. Classification (GTDB taxonomy): domain Bacteria; phylum Bacillota; class Clostridia; order Oscillospirales; family CAG-272; genus UMGS1696. Next base: position 3,071 of record CAZPPN010000155.1, read on the forward strand.
CGTGGCAGTCTCCGAACGGACAGCCGCACTTAGGCAGCGATTGCTAATTCGTCGTTAGCGTTTAATTTTAAGTTAGAGATTATTAAAGAGGTTCCCCAACCTCTACCCGCTTATCACACTGCAAAATCCCCGTCGAAACCTTTACGTCCCCCCCGGGTTGGTATTTAGAAATACCAAATTGTTTCATCAGCCGACCAACCCACCGAGAATTCTTACCTGCGGTAATAATTCTCCCAGGTTCAGCTTGGGTTTGGGTATACTTTCACCAATATAATTGTACCTTGGTTGGTTACAGTTTTTTTATTATACTCTTTTGATCTAAGAAATACAATAGATAATCTATGAATTTTTTATTCTTTTTACTCGGGGAGCTCGCCTATGATTTTTACTACTTCTTCCATAGGCTTGCGTTCGCGGAGGGGTGTTTCTTCGGCTATTGTTCCGATTGCGGCGAGGGCTACGGGACGGTATCTTTCTCCGAGAGAGAACATTTCACGGCAGGCATTTTCGTCGAACGCACCGATGAAACATCCGCCGAATCCCATATCTGCGGCTGCCATGAGGATATTATTCATTGCACAGGCGGTATCCTGTATCGCGAAGAGGTCACGTCCGCGGTCTCCGAATCGTTTTTCCACGCCTTCTTTATCTGTTGAAACTATGATTACAACAGCGGCGTCCTTGATCCAGTCTCGGGAATACACGTTCGGACAGAGTTTTTCTATCGCTTCTCTTCCGCAGACTGCTGTGAAATGCCACGACTGCATATTGCACGCATTCGGTGATCTAACTGCTGCTGTCAGAATATATTCAAGCTGCTTTTTTGTCATAGTACCGCCTGTAAAAGAACGGTAGCTGCGGCGTTTCATTATAAGTTCGGAAAACTGCATTTTCTTCTCCTTTGAAAAAAATTATTCATCGTAATCGCGTCTGCCTCTTGATTTAGCGGCGCGTTCGATTTCACGGCCTGCTTCGGCTTTGGCGTCGGATTCTCTCTTATCCCAGAGTTTTTTACCTTTACAAAGTCCGATCTCCATTTTTACGTTTGAACCTGAGAAATAAAGTGATAGAGGTACGAGTGTATAGCTGTCTCTCGTGATATACTGGCTCAGCTTCAAAATCTCGCGTTTATGCATGAGCAGTTTCTTCTCGCGCATGGGATCACGGTTGAAGATATTCCCTTTTTCATACGGGGATATATGAACGCCGAGCGCGAAGAGTTCTCCGTTAATGACGCGGCAGTATGAATCCTTGAGGTTGACCTGCCCCTGTCTTACGCTTTTTACTTCGGTACCGTAGAGCGCGATGCCGGCTTCGTAAGTATCTTCGACAAAATAATCATGTCTTGCTTTACGGTTGAGAGCTATTATTTTCTTGCCTGTTTTTTCCTGCGGCATTTTCTACTCCTTGATGTTTTTATCAATATTATAATTATAACACAGCTTTGTTGTCGATTTCAATAGTGATTTGACGATAAGGTTGAGTTAATTTATTTTTTCGAGTATTATGAAGAAATCTTTTCCCATATCGGTAACTCTGTACCCCTGAATGAGATAGTCCGCCATGTCATCTTCGTCTATGCTGTATCGTTTATCGAAAATTACGTAATCGACGTCGCCTTCGTTTTCGTGATAATTGACTGCATAAACTTCTTCTCTGTCGGCAACATGAGCGAGGATGAATGGGGAGGCGCAAACCGATGCGTCTTCAGGTATCTGATCGAGTATTTCTTCCATCTGACTGTACTTTTCGCGCCCGTTTGTCCAGTTCTGAATATATGATCCTGCTTTCGGGAGAATAAGACAGACATAGAAACAGCAGCAGAACACGGCGGCAATTGTCAGCACAGTCCTGCGTGTCGGAGCTTTGAGCTCGTTAAGATTCAGTACGGCGGCGTAGATAAGGAATGCTGTTATGCCGAAATGATACTGCATCCCTGTGTCGTACTGATATTTATAATTTGTCAGAAGATTCATGAGTATCGGAGTGAGGAGTAGCCAGCGCGAGGGTTTATTCGTGCAGAACGGCAGAAATCCGAGCGGCAGGAACATCTGAATTGCGTATGATATCTTCCCCCATCCGTCATCGCTTGTTGTGAAAAGCTGTGTCAGAAGATATCCGGGATTGAGGAGAGCTGTTTTTACTGCGCCGATTATTCCGTCTCTCTTAGTGTCGATGAGGTTATCGAAACGGTTTATCATCGGGCCTGCTATATCGGGATTCGGTGATGCATCTGCGTAGAGATCCGCGTAGTATCCGCTGAGGTTTTCGAGTATATTCATTGATACGGCGAAATAGGCTGATGCAGCGGCGGCGAGAATGATTCCGTGGATGTATTTTTTACCGGAAAAGATCACAAAGAGCGCAAAAATGATGACATATACCGCGGCATCCTCTTTTACCGACAGCGTCAATGCGGCGAAAATGTACATGGGCAGATATTTTTCGCGTTCGCAGAAATAGAACATCCACAGCAGAAGCGGTGTGAGGAAGCAGTTCTCATGGATATCATAGATACAGCCGTTTGAGAGTGCGGGATACAGCGCGTACATCAAGGACACGAGCATTGAGGTTTTTGGTGTCAGTTTGAAATGCCGTGAAAGCAGAATCACCGGAATAAGTCCTGATGCGACCATTGCCGCCTG
>CAZPPN010000156.1:0-5702 GCA_964588425.1 uncultured Ruminococcus sp.
TCCACGGATGATGACGATGATCCTATCGTCTACGGAGATATGACACTTTGTACTACACCAGTCGGAGAACTCGTGATCTCCGAAGAATGGGAAGACTATATCAAGGTTGAAGAAAGCGGAAGCAGCGTGCCGTATACAGCAAAGGTTTATGCAAAATGTGACAGCGGCAAGGTTCTTCTGTTCACCATTGGAGTCGGAACAAACGGTGCAAATCCGGTTGGCTATGTAACATCCGGTGCAAACACATACGATATCTGCGTGACAATCGCATCACCGACTATGAACGGATGGGATGAAGATGACAAGCAGATGATTTACACAATCCAGGAAGAAGTCAACACCGTGATGGAGCAGATCCGCGAAATGTCCGGATTCAGCGAGACAAATCCCGGGGGCTCATCCGGATCGGGGGACGCTACGGTTGAAGATGACACATCCGAGCCCTTCACTCTGCTCGATACACCTGTCGGCAGTCTGAAATTCCCCGGAAAGTGGAAAGATAAAGTATATGCAGACGAAAACGTGAACAATGGCATCTACAAGGCTGAAGTTTACGGTGCGTGTGACAGCGGAGAGGTTCTGTTGTTCACGGTTTTTGTAAATTCCGGCAGAGTGGACAGCCGAGTTGGCTTTGTACCGTCAACGGATGACGAAACGGTTTATCTCGACATCTGCGTGGAATTCGCAAGTCCTTCTATGGCCGGCTGGAGCGAGGCAAATAAGACGCTCATTCACTCCATGCAGGAAGGTGTCAACGATATTATGGGTCAGATCCGCGATATGGACGGATTTGATACCGAGCTTCCCGGAGAGGGTGAATATGACGAAAACATTCACGAAAAACAGAATCCCTCCGGATCAACACAGACACCGGAGGAAAACCGGGGAGAATTTCTTCTTCTTGATACGCCGATCGGAGAGATCACGTTCTCTGAGCAGTGGGAAGATCGTATTTATGCTTCACAAAATGAGTCGGGCGATCGTTATACCGCTGTGGTTTATGCGAGAATGGACGACGGTGATGTCGAGCTTTTCAGCATCATGATCGGGGCAGAGCAGAACGGATATCTCATTGCCGAGATCGGCGGAATGTTTGCCTGCTTCACGATGGACGAATTAGATAAAAAGTCCTCGTGGACTGATGCAGAGTTTGAAGCCCTGTGTTCTATGCAGGAGGGCGTCAACGATATCTGCGATCAGATCAGCGCTATTGCGGAATAAGCATCAAAATTTTAATTATATGTGAGAAATAATGACCAGAGCTATTATTGAATTTGAAAATATATACCACCGTTCCCCATCCCACACATCGTTCACGCCGTACCGCGTCTGCCCGATTGGAGCACACTCCGACCACCAGCTCGGCAAAATCACCGGAATCGCGATCGACAAAGGCATCCATATCGCCTACGGACCAAAGCAGAACGGCGTCGTCGAGCTGAAATCCATGCAGTTTGAGAAGCGCGCGCAGTTCCATGTCAACTCTGTCCCCGAAGAAAAGCAGGACGACTGGGCTGATTACCTCCGCGGCGCGACCATTGCTCTCGGAAAAAAATATCCGCTTCACATCGGACTGTGCGGCGTCATCGACGGTGAGCTTCCGATCGGAGGTCTCTCCTCATCCGCGGCAGTCATCATCACATATCTCTCCGCCCTCTGCTGTCTCAACGGCATCCGTATCACGGAACATGAGCTCATCCGAGTCGCGCAGTCAGCCGAAAACAATTACGTCGGTGTCTCCTGCGGCAAGCTTGATCAGTCGTGCGAGGTCTACTGCCGCAAAAAACATCTCCTCTACATGGATATGCTCGACGACAGCTATGAGCTCATCCCGTCTCCACACGACATGAAGCCGTACCGGATCGCGATATTCTTCTCCGGAATCGAGCGTACTTTGGCAGGTTCGGCGTTCAATATGCGTGTTGACGAATGCAGAAGTGCTGCCTACGCGCTCAAAGCCTACGCCGGACTGCCTTACGGAAAGTTCAGCGAAACAAACCTCCGCGATGTGCCGTATGAAGCCTATCAGCGGTATAAAGCCCGACTGCCTGAGAATTGGGCAAAGCGTGCCGAGCATTGGTACAGCGAGTTCGATCGTGTACAGCGCGGCGCTGAGGCGTGGAGACGAGGGGATATAGAAGCGTTCGGGCGGCTCTCGTTTGAGTCCGGACGCTCGTCCATCGAGAACTGGGAGACAGGCTCTCCGGAGCTGAAAACGCTCTACGAAATCATGACCAAAACTGACGGCATATACGGCGGTCGCTTCTCGGGAGCTGGGTTCAAGGGATGCTGCATGGCGCTGATCGATCCCGCGTTCAAGGAGAGCATCATGGAGACGGTCACACGCGAGTATCTCCGTGCCTTCCCGAATCTCGAGGGCCGCTTCTCCGTGCACTGCTGCCACAGCGCAGACGGCGTTCATCTTGATTGACTGTCCACACCAAATAATATTAGTGAAGGAAACTGCTTATGAAATGTCTTATTCTTGCGGCGGGATATGCTACCCGACTCTATCCGCTGACCGAAAACTTCCCGAAACCTCTCTTGACAGTCGGTGAGAAAACCATCCTCGACTGGCTCGTGGACGATATCGATGTCTGCGGCGAGGTTGACGAGTATATTGTGATCTCCAACCACAAATACGCACGCCATTTCGATGACTGGGCAAAAACCAAATCGCAGAAAATCACCGTCGTCGACGACGGTACAAGCACAAACGAAACAAGACTCGGCGCCGTCCGTGACATTCAGTTCGCCATCGATATGCTCTCCCTCGACGACGATATGCTCGTTATCGCAGGCGACAATGTCCTCGATTTCAGCCTGACTACGTTTGTCGAATGCGCAAAGCGGAAACAGACTTCCTGTATCATGCGATACTATGAGCAGGACGAAAAGAAATTGCTCAAATGCGGCGTCGTCACCATTGATGATGAGGATAAAATCCTGCATATGACAGAGAAATCACCGACTCCCGCAACGCATTGGTGCTGTCCGCCGTTCTACTACTATACAAAAGCGGACGCAAAGCTGGTGGAGCAGGGAATCGAATCGGGATGCGGAACAGATGCACCCGGAAGCTATATCGCATGGCTGTGCACGCAATCAGCGGTCCACGCAATGGAAATGCCGGGGAAGCGGTATGACATAGGCAATCTCGAAAGCTACGAAAAAGTGAAAAAGGAGTACAGAGGCATACGCTGACACCGGATACTGATACTGCGGATGAAAACGGTATCGGAAGCTTTGCCGCTGAATAAAGTTCCCTGTATAACCAAACGAACTGTCGGCCGAAAACGGAAAAGCAGCTTCGGCAAGGTTCGGCAGGGAACATCTTTTTGCCCTCAGGGTAAAATTCATATTACAGAATCCACCGAACCTGTGATATAATATATAGTGGTAAGTTGTAATCATCAGTTGCATTGGAGAGGAAAATATGTCGGAACACAACGCAAATAAAATACTGTCCGCAGTATGGTCCGAGTGGGAAATCGCAGATATGTGCGGATCGGGAACATACGGCGAGGTTTACCGTATCAGACGCGGAGTCGGGAACAGCTCTGTTTCGTCAGAATCCGCGCTCAAAATCATATCAATTCCTCAGAATCCCGATGAGCTGAAAGCTCTCAGGACCGATCTCGAAATCCGGCGCGCTAAGGAAGAATACGCGTCTGTCGCAAACGATTTCAGCAGCGAGATCAGGCTTCTTGAATCACTGAAAGGGGCAGCCAATATCGTTCATATAGAAGATTACAGTATACGTCCCGACAAAGAAGGCATCGGCTGGACGATCATGATACGAATGGAATATCTCAGTCCCCTGCGTTCTCTTCTGCCTCTCTCCGAGAAGAATACCGTAAAGCTCGGAATTGACATTTGTACAGCTATTGATATATGTTCACGAAAAAATATCATCCACCGCGACATAAAGCTGAGCAACATATTCTGCACGGAATATGGGGACTATAAGCTCGGTGACTTCGGTATCGCAAAAATCATGGAAGCCGCCACTGAGAATATGACATCCAATACGGGAACTCCTACATATATCGCACCCGAGGTCGTGAACGGCAGACATTACGATTACAGGGCGGATATTTACTCGCTCGGTATGGTGCTTTATAATTTAATGAACGATCAGCGTCCGCCGTTCTATCCGATGGATAAACAGATCGTTACCTCACGCGAACGAAGCGATGCTCAGATACGACGACTCAGCGGAGAAGCGCTTCCTCCGCCGAAATATGCATCAGACGGACTCGCGAAGATCATACTGAAAGCCTGCGCGTTCAATCCGTATGAAAGATATAAAACAGCAGCGGATATGAAGCGTGACCTCCTCCGCCTCTCGGAAGGCAGGGCAGCTCTCGAGCATTCTTCACGTGCAAAGTGGGTTATCCCGTCAGTCCTCGGCGCTCTGTGCCTCTCATCACTCATCTTCGGCATCGGCACACTCCTGAAAGATTCGCCCGACACCATGCCCGATCCGGGAGAGCGCGAGGGCAGCATCACCGAACCCGATACCGCAGATAAAACTGATATGACCGACACACCTGTCAGCGAAGCGGATGCCGATGCGGAATACGACGGTATTTTTACATTTGAAGTAAATCCCGACGGCACAAGCGTAACGCTCAAAAGCATGGATGACTGCGATTCTGCTTATGCCGATATCCCGAGCGAATATAGAGGAATGCCCGTCACGAAGATAGCGGCGTATGCGTTCCGCGAAACCTCGATCATGAAGATCAACGTGCCCGACTCTGTCCTCATCATTGAGGGATTCGCGTTCACCTGCGCGGAGGAGCTGTACTCTGTCCATATCCCTGCGTCAGTCCTGCGTATCACCAAATATACAAGCGACGGCGAGGAAGGCAGTCCGTTCGCGCATTGCTATAATCTGGAAGAAATCACAGTTGACGAAAACAATCCCGTCTATCATTCAGCAGGGAACTGCATCATCGATACGGCATCGGGAACTCTCGTCTTCGGCTGCAGCGGAAGCGTAATCCCGAACGACGGCAGCGTAACGTCAATCGGCGACTGCGCATTCCACGGAGCAGAGGAGCTGACCGAGGTCGACGTGCCGGACGGTGTTGTCTCAATCGGTGACCGCGCATTTGCAGAATCGGGAGTCAGAACGGTGACCCTGCCGGCGACTCTCAGCGATATCGAAAACACCGCGTTCCACTACTGTGAAAACGTGAAAAAAGTCACCGTGTCTGTCGATAACCCTGTTTTACGCTCAGATAAGAACGCCATAATCATGGACGATACCCTCATCATCGGATTTGCGTCAGGCGGTGTGCCAAGCTCCGCACGCATAATAGCCTCGGGAGCGTTCACGAATTGCCCCGGTCTGACCGAGCTTATCATCCCCAAAGGCGTCGAGACAATCGAGGCAGAAGCGTTCGAGTTCACCGACCTTGTCAAAGTCTCTCTGCCATCCACTCTTTCCTACCTCGATGAGCGTGCGTTCAATAACTGCCATTCTCTCACGGAAATCGTAGTAAACCGCAACAATCCTACATATGTCGAAATAGACGGATGCGTGATCGAGAAAAGCACGAAGAAAATCGTCCTCGGAATCAGCGGCGCAAAGATTCCCGACGACGGAAGTGCCGTTTCGATCGGCAATGTCGCTTTTTCCGGACGGATTTTCGACGAGCTCTATATACCCGATACCATCACATATATCCACC
>CAZPPN010000157.1:0-1274 GCA_964588425.1 uncultured Ruminococcus sp.
TTTGAGGGAAACTTTTCTCAAAAGTTTCCCTCAAAAATTTCGTAAGCGATTGCCCAATTCTTGTCCGATTCCGCTTGTTTGAGTTTGTTAGGTTTTATTCAGCTTTATAGAGATATGCAAAACGTCCCATGGGAGCTGTATCGCCGTCACGGTAGAAATAAATGATATCATCAAGCGGAATGTTGTCAGCCCACTTGAACGAGAATACTGCAGGATCGTCTCTCAGTCCGACAAATCTTCTCGGAAGAGTCAGCATCATCCGTCTGCCCTCGCAGCAGTATTTGACTACGCCGCGGTCGATCCATTTTTGTCCGTCGTAATACTCTGCAATCGCTGTATATCGGTCACCTGCCTTACGGTTCACAGCATAGTTGAATCCGTTCCAGCCGGTTTTGGGATCACCGTCGGTGTTGATAAGAAGCGTCATTGAATTCTCCGCCCACGGTGCCACGATATCTTCAGTACATTCGACCAGAAAATAGAAATTATTCACATCACGCGCCACTTTTGCACGGATAATATCGTTTCGTCCGCTGTCGTTCACATAATGTGTCGATCCGAAACCGTCGCAGTCACGGTGGATCGTTGTGCCTTTATCATTAATGTAGAGAGGTTCAACATCCGCAAAATCGTCGAATGATGTGACAGTCTTCGGTGCTGAAGCCGCGGGACGTCTGCCTGCACCTTTATAGCGTCGGATGAATGAACAAAGCTGAAGATAATAGTTATCTCTGATGCAGTCGGCATCCGGTTCGATATCACGGCTGTACTCCGGACTGTACTGGTCAACAAACGCAAGCTGCGTGGAATTCGGATCCTTGATCCACGGTTCGTGCCAGCGTCCCATGATCCACTCATTCCAACCTGTAATGAAAACTATATCCGGATCGATGTCAAGCGCTCTCTCCCACTGTTCGCTGAAATTATAGCCGTATTTATATGAATCCTCGCTTAGAAGAGCCTCGCCGTACTCGTGAGTATAGCTTCTTCCGAATGTGTGGGGAATATTGAAGCAGGTACAGAGATTGTCTTCGGTACAGTTCTGCGCGACACCTACGGTCATCATCTCACAGGAGCCGTCCTCTCTCTCGCCGAACTTGTGCTGCGGGAATTTTTCCAGCCATCCCCACATGGGTTCTTTCCTGTCATGGCCTCTTCCGTAAGACGGCTGTCCTGCACGGAATGTGAAGAAACTGCGGATCTCGTTCAGAAGCGCGGTATCAAAATCACAGCATCCGACTTCGGGGAGCGAATCCTTGTATCCCATGATCATC
>CAZPPN010000157.1:1284-5677 GCA_964588425.1 uncultured Ruminococcus sp.
AACCTCAGGCAGAGAGCCGCGATATCCCATAATCATCGGCTTGCCGTCGAGCATAAACCACAGATCACGGTAGCGCCCGGGCTTATAGAGATCCTGATACAATGTACGGATCATGTTTTCGGTAGTTTTTGAAATACCGAAATTCAGCATGAATGCGATCTTCGGCACTCTGATGCCATCAGCTTTTGCCTGTCGGAGTCCTTCAAGCAGCGGCTCATATGACTGTTTCCAGATAAGCGATCCGTTTGTGCAGTCGAAAACGATGAAATCCACGCCCGCATTTGCCAGAAGCACTGCATGACGACGGATGATATACGGGTCACGGTTGAGATAGAATCCGTAAAGCGGCTCGTTCCAGCTTGTAACTGTAGATGAGCCGTTAACTGTCCATACAGGGTGATTTTCGTTATATTCGGCACTGGGATACTCTTTGAGAACCTTGGTAAGATTCAGCGGTTCAGCATACGACTGCTGATCACGCCATGTCCAGTAGAATATTCCAACCTGACGGTCGTTTCTCTTTCTGCCGACGTCTTCGCAGTTTTTCACTTCGCGTCCGAGTTCATCGAAAGCGACCCATGTTTCATGTCCGTTGTCGATCACCGCCTCATCAGATACGGGTTCATAGCGTATCTCGTCATACGGAGAATAGTCAAGCAGCTCAGCTCCGAGCAATTCAAGAGCGCCCTCGGGACAAAGACGGATTTTCTGCTTTCCGCAGATCGGGGCTATATCGGCGTACATGATCTGATCCCCAATGTACGATGTCGCCATAACGATACCGCGGCATTTTCCGTCACCGTCATACACCATGACCTGATTACATCCGTTTGCATTCTTATAACGGATACGGATGCCGCATATTCCGTCTCCGCAGTCCGCTTCGATAAGATATGCGTGTGCTTCGCTGTCGAAAGTCATAAGATACTCACCGGGATTCGGATTAATCGAACAGATAATTTTTTTCATACTTTAACCGCCTTGAATTAATTTTCAGTCAAATTGTGCTTCTTCTTTCTGTCCCACACCGGAAGCGCGATCACAACACCTGCTATCATAAGACCGAGCCATACGAGAATCAAATTTCCCCAGCCGATCGACTCAACTGCGGTCGCAAAAATCGAAGAGGATGCCGCTGCCGCCATGTAGCTCATAAAATCGAGGAATCCCGTCGCGCCGGATACCATGCCGGTATCTCTGAGGCTCGGGCAGTATCTGCTCCACAGCATCGACGCCGCCCAGTTTGACGACATTATAGCAAGCACCATGATCACGATATTCACAGCCGGATGACTGAACAGGTACAGCGCGCCGAACGATACCGCTGATGTGGAGAACGCGATCAGGATCATCTTGTCCATATTTCTGCCGAGTCTTTCGTAAATAAAGACCGCGATGAACGAGTTGAACGAAATGATAAATGTCGCCACGGAGAAGATCATTGCCGCTGTTTCAGTCGCGAATCCGAGGTGCTGTGAGATATATGTAGGAAGCCAAAACACCACCGTGGTGCGGACAACGCCTGTGATGACCGAGATCAGGGTGAATTTCACGATCCTGTGCTCGAGCAGTACACGGACACTTCCCTTTCCTTCCGGCTTTTTGTATTCGCCGTATCGGATGATTCCTTTTTTCTCAAACAGATTGAACACGGTAAAGCAGACAACGCTCATGAACAAGAGAGCCGCGCTGCTGACTGCGAACACGCCGTTCCACGCGAGAAAAGCGGCGAGAACACCTGCCATCGGAGAGCCCAGGAATGATGCGAAAGTATAACCGAGGCTGCATCTTGTTGCATAGATCGGCTCGGTATTCTCGGCAACAACCTTTGTCATAGGTCCGTAGATCATGGAGAGGAAGAATCCCGTCATTGCGTAAGCGGCGTATGCGAACCAGACCGACGATCCCGCGCCGAGCGAGAACACAAGATTGCTCACGCCTGCAAGTGCAAGACCGAAGCTGATCATATATTTTGCCTTGATTTTATCGCCGATCGAGCCGTTGATAAGCTGACCGCAGGCGTATGAAACGAAGTAAATCGACGATAGCGTACCGATCTGCTCTGTGAGGAAAACTCCGTCCTCGATCATCTGCGGAGAAACGGTTCCGAGAATATTGCGCGCTATGTACACCGCAAGATATGCGATCGAGCACATACTTCCGATGCATATCGCTTTTTTAGCGGGGGATAAGGGTTTGCTTGACATTAAGACCTCCGTGGGATATCAAATATTAAACAGATTTCAGAAACAAAGGAAAACGGACACCCTAAGGTATCCGCTTATATTGTTTGGATTAAAGTTCTTCGCCTTCTTCATCCTCGATGAGGGGTTTCTGACAGTTGGGGCATACGATGTCTTCAGGATCAACTGTATCGTCGAAGTATATCTTATTGCCGCATCCGGGGCACATAGCGCAATAGAACTCTTCTTCGTCATCGTCTTCGTCGCATCCGCAGCAGCAGCCGCAGTCGCAATCGCCGTCATCGTCATCGCAGTCGCAGCAATCGCAGTCATCATCGTCGCAGTCACAGTCGAAGTCTTCGTAAACGATTTCTTCAACAGCGCCGAGGTCTTCATCGATCTCTTCGATATACTGGTTGCAGATGTCAAGCTCTTCTGTGAGAGTTTCGATTTCAGCAGCCATAGCGCCGCAGAGGTCAGCGAGAGCCGCTATGATCTTTCCTTCGGGAGTAGTCTTATCAAGACCTGTACCGTCGATAAGTCCCTTGATATATGCGCTTGTTTCTTTTGTTGTCATGGTATTATCCTTTCTTTGTGTTAATAATTAAGGCCACTCTAATCGGGCAGCCTTAATGTTGTTGGTATTCTTTTGTTTGCTGCTTCGGCAAAATTTGAAGCTCTGCTTTAACCTAAAATCCGGCTTCAGAAAATGCGAAATATGCCCCTGGGGGTTTCCCCACTTACGCTCTTTCGAGGTATTCGGATGTTCTTGTATCGATCTTGATCTTGTTGCCTGTTTCGATGAAGAGAGGAACTCTGATTGTAGCACCTGTTTCAACAGTAGCTGTCTTTGTTGCACCTGTTGCTGTATCGCCGCGTACGCCGGGTTCGCAGTCGATGATGTCGAGTTCTACGAACATCGGAGGTTCAACAGCGAACGGCTTTTCCTGATAAGAATGAATCTTACAGATCATTTCTTCCTTAACGAACTTGAAGTTTTCGCCGATGAGATCCTGTCCGATCGGAACCTGTTCGAAAGATTCGAGATCCATGAAGTAGTAAAGATCGCCGTCGTTGTAGAGATACTGCATATCCTTACGTTCGATTCTTGCGTCATTGAACTTATCTGTGGGAGAGAAAGACTTTTCGATAACGCCGCCTGTGATAACGTTTCTGAGCTTTGTACGAACGAACGCAGCGCCCTTACCCGGCTTTACGTGCTGGAATTCGATAACCTGCATTACCTGTCCGTCCATATCAAATGTTACGCCATTTCTGAAATCGCCTGCTATAACCATAATATTTATTATCCCCTTTATTGTCGGGAATAATCTCCTTTCAGTGTTTGGAATTGATATAAAATATAAGACACTTTATTTTATAATATTTCCGGCATTTTTTCAAGAGGGTACACGCATATTTTTGAAGATTTTACAACTTTTTTTGAAGTTTTTCACTCTCAGGCATCTTTTTTGGCTGTTTTTCTCTGAATCAGCTTGACAATTTCAACCACGGGAATGACAAGCGCGCTGAGAATGATTGCCACTGCGTACTCTGTAATGCCGATGTGAACGAACTGGAATGCCTCTGCGATGAAGGGAATCTCGCAAACGGCGGTTGTGAGAATGAAGCTTGCGATTGCCGCGATGTTGAGGTACTTGTTCATCGAACGGGTAGAGAAGATGCTCTTGCGCTGTGAACGGAGGTTGAAGCTGTGGAAGATCTCAGCCATAGAGAGTGTAAGGAACGCCATTGTGATACCGTGGTCGCTTCCGCCGAATGCGAATGTTCCGAGTTCAAAGAAGTGACCGATACCGTAGCTTACAAGTACAAGTATTGACACAAGAAGTCCCTGATATGCAACGTCAAATCCCATACCGCCTGCAAACACGCCTTCCTTTGCGTTTCTCGGCTTACGCTGCATGATATCAGCCTCTGCCTTTTCCATACCGAGAGCGAGCGCGGGGAATGTGTCTGTGATAAGATTGATCCAAAGCAGGTGAACGGGTTTGAGAACTGTGAATCCAAGGAGAGTTGCGATGAAGATTGTGATAACTTCACTCATGTTGGAGCCGAGGAGGAACTGGATTGTCTTACGGATATTGTCGTAGATTCGTCTGCCCTCTTCGACAGCGGTAACGATTGTTGCGAAGTTGTCGTCAGCGAGGACCATATCGGCAACATTCTTTGTAACGTCAGTACCTGTGATA